>DATBFI010000487.1:0-15955 GCA_036558585.1 Chitinophagaceae bacterium | reverse complement strand
AGCGCTGAGGAGCAAGCCGTTTTGATAATAATGTTTTACACCATCATCATTACAATGGAACAAACCGACATCAGTTGCAACCCAAATGCCCTTGTTGTTGTCAGATATCATGCACCTGATAGTTTTTGCGATTGCATAATTCTTCTTTATAAAATTTCCGTTACTGTAAAGCCAGACACCTTTCGGCCCTGCCGCATACACACCTTCATTTGCTATGCACACGGAAGCAACAGGCCCTTCCGTTCCGTCCAGCTTTTTTAGTTGATTATTTGCATACGCAAATATGCCGTTCCATGTTCCCATCCATACTGTTGAACGTTCATCTGTCATCACTGCATACGCAGGCCCTCTATCATTTTCAGGTAAAATGTTTTTGAAAGATGTTTCATTGGCGCTTTTCATCAAAACCCCTTTTACTGTGGCGATAAATACATTCATGTTTTTGTCAACAGTAATGCTTCGCACTTCGTTCTCTTCTGTATTGCTGCCAATCAAAAGAGGCTGATGGTATTCCTGCATAAAATAAACATCTTTATACACCTGCTGCGAGACGCAAATATTAAACAGCAGCAGGTTGAAGAGTGCAAAGAGGATTTTCATAAAAGCAATGTTGATGATGTTTATTAAATCAGTAAGCAATTTGTGCTTCAGCGATTATTTTATCCATGTTACTCCAGCACTTTAATATACCTTGCCATCCAGTATGGCAAAAGATATTCATCACCTGCCAGTTCGGTGCGCCCGCCATCGCCGCCATCTAAAATAAAGGCGTTGGTGTTGTGCCTGTGCACCGGTCTCTCTTCAGGCGATAAAAGTTCACGGGTAAACTGCTCACGAAAATTTGCGGGCAATAGTTCAATATCTTTTCTGTGCGAATTGGTGATATTCCAGTTGATCAAGTCCATTGGAAATTCACGTAAATGCCATAATGCAGATGGCTTATCAAATGCACCTGAAGTGCCGAGACTGATAAAATTCCACAGGGCATTTTTTTCGGGCTGTTCTGCTTGCCAATGATCTTTGATAACTGTCGCGTATTGCTGCTGCAGCTGTTTATCAAATGCATAATGATACAATACCCAATAGCTGAGAAATGCCATTTCATCATCTGAGTGATTCCATTCTTCGCCCAGTTCTGCACCCTGCGGCAACACCACTTTTGTTGGCTGTATGTTTTTGTATGGAAGGAGAATGTTGTTGAGATAACCATGTTCATTCATCAACCTTAAGGCTTCGTTTTTATATAATGATTTTCCGGTAAGTGCGTAACCCAACTGCAAACCCGCAATGAGGGTAACACTGCCCAGCTTTCTGTCGCCTACCGTTTTTGGAAATGAATTGATGTATTCAGGGTTCCATCTTCCCCACAAAGTTGGCTGTCCGTTGGCATCAATAAAATAATAATTGTTGTTGATGATGTGCATGAGTATCTTATCCAGAAAACCTGCTACCCTTTTCTTTTCTGCATTTGTTTTGGCGATCATTTCATCCATTACAGCGGCGATAAAAATATATCCCACAAATTCATCGCTGCTTGTTGTGCCTTTCCACTCCCATAAAGAATCGGGAGAATCATGCCATGCTTTGGGGTCGTGTTGTTTAAAACCTCTGCGCTCAAATGTTCGGGAAGGAAAACCATTTAAGCCATTTATTGAAAGCAACCTTTCATAAGCTTCAAATGCCTCCCATGCGTAGCGCCGCGCTGATGAATCTTTTGTTATAGCATATTTAAATGCCATGCTGCCCGTGTAGAATGCACTCCATAAACCATCGTTATCGGTATCGGTCATTTGGGCTGTAGCAGTGTTACCCGGTTCTGCGAAGGTTACTTCTGAAATAAACCCATACCGTATATGGCGCTGCCGTATTTTGTTTTCAAAATATTGGGCCTTTCCGGCTAAGGTTTGAGTGCGGAATTCTATTTTATTCAATCCAGTTGAAGTAAGTAAATACACATCACCTTTGCTGTCTGAAGCTATGCTTATCACACCGTCTTCATTCAACCATCTTTTTGAAGCATAATAGTGATACTTGCCTGCTGATGTACGCATATATGCGCCCTTGCCTGTGCCGGCCCAAAGCTGATCGCCGGTGTTGGCAACACAAGCAATATTTTCAACAGGCAGTTTTGTTTGAAGCGGAAGCACAGTCGCACCGCTTATTGCGTTGATCCCGTAAAAGCCTTTTGATGCAGCAAGAATAATGTTGCCGTTTATAAAACACATTGCTTTCAAGCCATCACCTGTATGCAATAGTTTAAAATCGTTTCCTGACAAAATATAAAGCGCATGTTCACTCAGTGCATAGAAATTTTCTCTGTATGACGTAATACATAACAAAGTATCTGCCGGAGGTGTAAGCGTAATTAATTTGCCTGATTTATATATGCAAGCTGCTTTATCGCCCGCAAGAAAAACGTCGCCGTCGGGGGCTACTGCAATCATTGAATATTTTCCTTCGACGTTTGCATATGGAAGCCCTGCATGTGCATTCGTGAGCCATTTGTCTTTGTACAAATAATATAAATAACCTGTGCCTGCCTGCACGGTGATATCAATAGGCGTTTGGTTTGCAAGTGGCGTAAAACGTAAGTCTTTCACTACTTTATTTTCATCAACTCTGTAAAGTCCTTTATCGCTCAGCACATACACTACATTGTTATAATCAACTACTGTTTTTTTGAGTATGCTGTTTTGCAGCTCTTCAGCCATTTTGTATTTGATGGAAACAGGTTGTTTAAAAGCAGTGTCTTTATCTGCCAGCACCCCCTGGGAAAAAAGCAGTAACGTAAATGATAAATAAACTTTGAAGAGAAAATATTTATTCATGCTGATGTATTGCAAAAGACTTTGACACGAAGGTTAAAAACACGAAGTTGTTGTATACTCCATGGCCTTTATCGAAATTTTTATCACCGCTAAGTCGCAGAGATCAGAGTTTGCGCAGAGCTGAAATATTTATTTTTCTTTTGAGACTATTTCAATAGACTTCATTAAAATTTCTCTGCGTTAACTCTGCTTCTCCGCGCCTCTGCGGTTAAGCTTTATTGCAGCAACCACATCTTCGAAAACTCATCATCCACTGCGGGAGAAAGACCGGCCACACCGGCCTCGTACGCGTCCTTATTTAACCCTAATTCATTTCCCGGGTAACGGTAACGCAACGGAAACTCATATGTGCTAAGATTGCCATTCTTAAAAATATAAGGCAATTGTGTGCGGCGAAGATCAAGATAAGTTTCGGCCGTTACAAAAAACAAGGCAAGCCATTTTTGATCGGCAATTTTTGAAAGCTTTCCCTGCTGATCTGCAGGCAGTGCGATCTGCGGCTGCGAGAGATACGTTGTAATATCAGCGGCGGAAACACCCCAGCGTTCTAAAGAATAGGTAATGCCTTTCCTGTAATATTCATCTGCATCTCCTGTGATCATGCCTTTTGCCGCTGCTTCTGCAAGAATGAACTGCACCTCATCACTGTTCATGATCATTGCCTTTAACAATGGATGATTATTTTGCCTGAAGAGCTGCGAGAATTTCGATACTTTAAAATTGCCGGTAACACCACCTGCATCTGTTTCATAATGGCCATTCCCATTCTTCCAGTCGCCCGGCATGCCTGCTATAAAGCCAACATATAGTTTATTGGAATCAAGAATATTGATGGATTGTGCGGCTATGGCAGGGTTACTCCTGTCAATATATTCCCATTGCGATGTATAATTAAAATTATTGGGGTCTGTTGTGGTAACAGAAATGCCATCCAATGCTTTATCGCTTGTCCATGGTTTTTCCGCAGGTGCGATCCAAATTTTTAATCTCGGGTCGTTTAACTGCGTGAGCTTATCTACCAGCGTTTTGCACGGTCTTCTTTTATCAAATTCTTCATCAGTGGTCCAGTTGAGTGTGCCGCCATCCCATGAATTTTCTGCATTGGTTCCAACATATGCGATTGATGCATTATCATTCGACTCAGTAAATATGGGTGTGGCGGTATTGCTCAGGATAGCCTGCATCTGCGTGCCTGCATCGGCAAGTTTTGCAGAGGCACGCATCAACAGCCGTAGTCGTAAGGAATTGGCAAATTTTTGCCACTGCAGTTTTGAACCTCCAAACATAAGATCATAAGAAGCGGAAATTTCATCTGTGCCCTGGGAGATCATTGTATTAGCCTGCTCCAGTTCACTGAGCAAGCCTGCGTAGATGTCTGCCTGTTTATCATATGTTGGATATAGAATTCCCTCCTGGCCTTTCAAAGCTTCGGAATAATAAATATCGCCATAGAAATCTGTCATGAATGAAAAAAGAAGTACCCTGAAAATTGTGAAAATGCCTTTATGTGAAACAGAACCTCTTTTATCGGCGAGTTGCATGGCACCATCAATTAATTTTAAAATATTCATGGCTGCATACAGGTCATCTGCGGGTGTTTTGAAACCGGCATAATAATTATCGCCACCCTGGAAGTTCCTTTCCATGTATTGCACAGCGCCGGGCAGTCTGCTGTTTTCATAACCCATCTGCTGGTAAAACAAAGACGTTTGTTTGATGATTGATGCCAACAGAAAAGAGTTGTTTACAGATTCTGTTGCATCCAGCTGGCGTAAAAGATCATCGTTACGCAAAGCATCTTTGCTGCAGGATGCAACAGACAAAACAAACAGGATGATGATTGATTTTATAATAATTGATTTCATAACTTTTTTTTAAAACGGGTAATTAAAATTCAACCGCGAGTTTAAATCCGTAACTGCGTATGCTTGGCAACGTAGCTCTCAATACGCCCTGGCTGGTACCCACACCTGTAAAGGCAGATTCAGGATCTTCATGCCTGCCTGAAGCATTCCATTGAAAAACATTTCTTGCGACAAGCGAGAAAACAACATTGGTCAGTTTATACCTGCTCACGAGTTTGTATGGGAATGTGCAGGCGAGCGATATTTCACGCATTTTAAAATTGGTAGCATCAAAAGTGCGGGTTGAAGCAAAATCCCAGATAACATCGCCATAGCTGTTGTAAGGAATCTGGTAGTAGGTGTTGTTGGGATCTGCGCCATTTACAATATAATCTTCGTCTCCCGGCGTATCACCCTGGAAATCGGGATTGATATAAACACCATGCGCATAGCTTGCATCATTAAAGTCGGAGCGCTGACCGTCATTGTTGTTGTTGATAGCTTCAAATTGGCTTGAGCCTGCTGCAGGCCAGCGTAAACCGCCATGTTCCGCATCGCGACCGCCCGTCCACCATGGGTTATCCGGACCCGAACCTAAAGTGGTGCTTATCTTTCCGTTGGATTCCATGTATTGCTGGTTTACAGAAACATATCTGCCCCCTTTGCGCAGGCTGCCGACTAAGTTTAAAGAGAACATTTTGTAACGGATCGTGGTGTTAAGGCCTACTATATAATCGGGGTTAAAATTACCAAGTTGCTCGCGGTCTCTTTCATCGCCTGATATTTGAAATTCTCCCGTTTCATTATTCAGTAAATACATACCCGCATATTTGCCTGTCTTAACTTTTAATATCGGGTTCTCTTCGTAAATATTTCCGATCTCTTCACCCACCGCTATCTTCACTTTTGTTTTTCCGTCATAACCTGCAAACACATATCCATTGGGTGCAAACTTATCAGAGAGTTTTGTGATCGTTGCCTTGTAATGGGTGAAGCTGGCTGACAGGTCCCATCCCCAATTTCTCGACCTTACGGGCGTTACGGTTAAACCCCATTCATACCCTTTGCTTCTTACATCACCAATGTTGGTTAACACACCGGGGTAGCCTGTTCCTAAAACGGTGGGAATATAATCTATCTGGTCCTTCTGGTCTTTTATGAAATAAGTGAAATCAAATCTTACCCTGTTATTGAATAAGGCTGCATCAATACCTGCTTCTTTCGTTATTGAATGCTGTGCTTTGATATCAGGATCAACCAGCGAAGCATTGATGGATACCGTTTTTATCGCGCCCCAGTCGCTGGCATCATAGGTATAAGTATCAACAGATCTTTTTCTTGTTAAGCCATTACCTACATCTGCCCATGCCACTCTTGCTTTCAACTGGTTGATGAATTCGGGAAGTTTGAATGTTTGGGAAGCCATCCAGCTAAGAGATGCTGATGGATAGAAATAATGGATCTTCTCTTCGCTTAAAATTCCCTTCCAGTCATTTCTTCCCGTAACATCTAAAAAGAGAAGGTTGTTGTAACCTACTGTAGCGGTCCCATAAGCGCTGTACGACTGTCCTGTTCCCCAGCTTGAGGAAACAAATAGCTGGCCGGGCATCGCATTGTTTAAAGTGAACAGGCCCGGCGTAGAAAGTTTCGCTGCTGTATTTTCAATGCTGTTATTGTTGCTGTAAACATAGTTACCACCGCCCGAAATATTTACTGAAAATTTTCCGAATGTGTTATTGTAGGTAAGAATGGCATCTGAATTAACAAGAAGGCTGCTGTTGTGACCCGTGACATATTGCCCATCACCGATCTCAAATTTATCGGCCATATTTGTTTCACCCCATGATTGTCTCAACTCATAATCTTCATTCACACTTTCCAGCCCGGTACGCAACATCAATGAAAATGTTTTGGATAAATGCCAGTCCAGCTGAAGCTTGCCAAAATAATTATCTCTTGTAAAACGGTGAGTCTTCTCATACGTGCTCCACCAGGGATTTTCAGCGATCACATCCTCACCGTTCGCGTCCATTATAGCGCCGTTCTGTTGTATTTGCTCATAGCCTTTCAGCCAGTAATCGCGCATTTCGGAAAGCGGTTGCAGGTTGGAAGGAAAATTAAAAAGCAGGTCATTGATAACACTGTTGGAACCTGTACTGTTTGCTTTGTTGGGAACATTTGTCCTGATATAACTCGCACTGACTGATATTCTTATATTTCTTGTGAGGAGGTAATCGCTGTTCAGCGTAATGCCCAACTGGTTTGTTTTTGTATTAGGCATAACGCCGATATTGTGCATGTTCGAAAGCGAAAGCCTGAAGGAACCCCTGTCGTAATTACCCTGAACATTGAGGTTGTTCGTGAAGGTATTGCCCGTTTGCAGGTAAGCTTCCATCCTGTTCTCCAAAGAAGATACCATGGGCTTGTTTTTCCATTGTTGTTCTTTTGTGTCCCAGTAATCGGAAGAATAATTCCCATCGAGTTTAGGGCCCCACGTGTCGGTATTATCATATTGCCATTCAAAAGCCCTTTCACCCTGCCCATATTCCATTTGTTGTTCAATAAACTGGTAGGGCTGTTCCCATGTATAAGATGTGGTGTATGAAACGCCCAGACCTTTTCTTCCTCCCTTGCCCGATTTTGTGGTGATCATTACCACGCCGTTGCCGCCCTCTGCGCCATACAATGCGCCAGCGCTTCCACCCTTCAAAATGGTCACGCTTTCTATGTCTTCGGGATTAAGTTGTGAAAGGATGTTGCCAAAATCAACACCGTCTTTTGGCGTGAATGTTTGCGTACCCACGGGCACACCATCTATTACGTATAATGGCTGTGAACGCAGGGAAACATCCGCGCCGCTGCTTAAGGAAGGCATCGTAGTAGTGCCACGGATATTTACCAGTACAGAAGAGGTGGGATCGCTGCTCAGGCTTACAATATTTACACCGCTCACCTTTCCATCCAATGATTTTAAAACGTTCGGATTGGAAGCCTTTACAAGATCTTCTGATTTTACTTCTGAAATAGAATAACCCAATGTTCTTTTACTTCTTGTAATGCCCAAAGCTGTAACTGTAACGCTGGATAATTCATTAGTAGAAGATACTAATACAACTTCCATGTTTGCATTACCTTCAGCGGCAACTTCTTTCAATTGGTATCCCATACTTTGAAAGACCAGCACCGGATTTCGTGCAGTTGTTGTGAGGGTAAACCTCCCGCTCTTATCCGTTTGCGTGGTGTGCGATGTATTTTTTTCAAACACGCTTACGCCTTCTAACACACCTGTAGCGTCGCGTACAATACCACTGACCACGTGGTGACTGGTATCCTGCGCGAAAGTCGCTGAGGCGAACGGGAAACATAACAGTAAAAGGAGGAGTTTTCGAAGCTGCAGGCAATTAATAATTTTCATAAGCAGAGTTGGAATTTAGTGATGGAAGAATTAATTAAAGGCAAGCTAAACGTCAACTGCTATACAACGTTCATTATAATTCAGGCAGTGCAGTTTGTTTTAAATAACCAAGGTAATGAAAAAAGAAGGGGAGAGAACGGCATGCCAGGATTTAACCGTAAACTGGAAACTTTTAACGTCAATAATTCTTCCATCAGGTTTGTTGTTTTAGGAGGGCAGGATTTAAAACAAAGAAAATTTTCCATTTCACCAAGTTTATACCTCCTTTCCCCTATTTAGAAAAAACGGACACATTGATTGATTTCGCCTGTTAATTCCCACATTTCACCAATAGTTTTTATCGTTCCCGTATGCATTTTTGTAAATCCTTTTTCAAAAATCTTATCGGTTGCATTCTTCTGCTTTTATATGGAAAGAAAAAATATGAGATTACAAAAATTCATACTATTTGTTTTGGGATTGCTGCTTATATCAAATGTATTTGCACAAAGCGATGGTTCAACACTAAACGCCCCCAAAGATTTTCTCTGGGGGGTTGCTACTGCCGCATACCAGGTAGAAGGTGCATACCAGGCAGATGGCAAAGGCGAAAGCAAATGGGATTTTCTTACAAACAAAGTGGGTGTTACAAAATTTATCATTGGCGAAAAGCAAACGGGTAATGTAGCTATCAATATGTACGACAGACCACAGTACCTGAAAGATATTCAACTGATGAAAGAGCTGGGTGTGAATTGTTATCGTTTCTCTATTCCATGGAGCCGAATTATTCCGCAGGGTGTTGGTGAAGTAAATGAAAAAGCAATCACACATTATCATTTGCTTATAAAAGATTTGAAAGATGCAGGCATAGAACCTCTTGTTACCTTATATCATTTTGATTTACCGCAGGCATTGGTTGAAAAAGGCGGTTGGTCGAACTCTGAATCAGTGCAGTGGTATAAGAGCTACGCGGATGTTGTCTTCAAAAATTTTGGAAAGGAAGTAAAAAAGTTTATCACGCTCAACGAGCCGTATATAGAATTTTTTGTCGCTGATTTCTTAATGAATCCAACACAGAGTAAAGAACCAGCAAACGTTCGTTACGCAAATGAGATGATCAGTGTACATCACGAACTGTTGGCAAGTGCAGAGGCAATAAAATTATATCACAGTTTGAATCTTGGCGGAATGATAGGTATTACATTCAACCTCTCTCCCTGTTTGCCTTTTGATCCAAACAATGCAGATGATGTTAAAGCGGCGCCACTCCAGGATGAGTTACTCAACAGGATTGTATTAGACCCTGTGTTCAAAGGAAGTTATCCCGCAAAAGCTTTAGCCGCCATTCAAAAATATAATCCATCTTTTCGGCCTTCAGCAGAGGATATGCAATTCATTGTTGCCAACAAGCCTGATTTTCTTGGGATCAATTTTTATGCGCCTGCTCTGGTGAAGCATGATGATAATGCGCCAATGGGTGTGTCATGGATGGGTAATAATACAGATAACATTCAAATGTCTAATGGTCCTGTGCGCCCTGAAGAATTATACAATTTGCTCATGCGCATAAAAAGCGAATATGGCAATCCGCCAACTATCATCACAGAAAATGGTGCAAGCTTCAATGATCATGAGGACTCAGTTATCAATGGAAAAGTAAATGATGTATTACGTGCCGATTATATCAAACGCCATATTGCTGCGGCATTAAAAGCGCAGCATGATGGGGCAAATTTGAAAGGCTATATAGTATGGAGTGGCTGGGACAACTTTGAATGGATATTTGGTTTTACCAAACGTTTTGGAATTATCTATGTTGATTTCAATACGCAGCAGCGTGTGCCGAAGCAGAGCTATTATACTTATCAATCAATATTAAAAGAACAAATGAAATAAAGCCTCATCCTCCATTCCTCCCGAAGGGTCGGGGCCCGCTTCCCTTTAAGGAGAAGGAGCTATGATGTGAGTAAACGAATGCGATTCAAAGTTCTTGTATTCTGAACCTTTTAACCGTTATCGCATAAGCCACCTTTTTTTTCGTGAGCTTTTTGATGAGGACCGACAAAAGGAAATGATAAGAGATATACAGATAATATAGCTCCTCAAAGAAAAAAGCAGTGGCGTTGCGATAACGACGGGCATGCGCCCTTGAGCAATAAAAATTTAGGGTTTAAAAGGAGTACAATTCACAAACGAGTTAGAGTTTGAACGCTGCAGCGCTCATTGTTAGAAAGTATAAGTGATCCGGATTAACCGGGAAACGACCGATGACAAAAATTACAAAAGCTCATAATAATAATTATAATATTCAAACAAATAAAATGGCAAGAAATCCGCATTACTTATCTCAGTTGGCACACATTGAGATCTATTCTCCCGACATAGAAAAGTCAATAAAATTTTTCACGGACATAGTTGGTTTGGATGAAACCGGTCGCGATGAAAACTCTGTTTATTTCCGTGCGTGGGGAGATTACTTTCATCATACATTGAAAATTACCCAAAGTGATAAACCCGGTCTTGGTCATTTAGGCTGGAGAGCTGATAGCCCGGAAGCGTTAGAAGATTGTGTGACATATCTCGAACATACGGGTGCCGGCATTGGTTGGCACGAAGGTGATCCAGGGCATGGCAAAGCATATCGTTTTCAATCACCGGAAGGGCATATACATGAAGTGTTTTGGGATGTGGTATGGCTAAGAGAAACTGGTGAAAAGAAAAGTATTTATGCAGATCGTTATTCAAGTAACCGGCGCAAAGGTGCTAATCCGCGCCGATTTGACCATGTAACATACATGGTAGCAAAATTCAAATATGCAGAAGAGAAAAAATTTTGGAAAAGCATGGGATTGAGAAATCCTGATGAAGTAAGAATTGATGATACAATACCGCCCGCAGGAGGGCTGTGGACAACAGGAAATCTTTCACACGATATTGCAATATTTACCGATCCTAACATTGAACCAAACGAAGCCGTACTTAACCATATCTGTTTCAATTTTGACAGCCGCGAAGAGGTACTACTTGCATTAGATTATTTTACTGAAAAAGGATTTAAAAGTGTGATGGGTGCTCCCACAAGACACAAAGCAGATGAAGGTTTTTTCTTTTATATCATTGATCCGGGCAGTGGTTATTTGTTTGAGTTTTATGCAGGGGCGAGATTGATATTCGCACCGGATCATGGTCCCGATGTTCATTACCTGAAAGACAACCCGAACGATGCATGGGGGCTTGCTAATCCTTTTGCTGAAATGGGAAAAGGGAAAAAACACGGCCTGACAGAAGGTGTGTTGAAACCCCAGGATATATAAGACCATCCGAAATTTTTTTAAAATATCGCATACCTGAATTAGTGAAAAAATAGAAATTATCATGTGGCATTTTTATCCGGACCATTACATGTTCTCCTATCAGCTCAATCGCATTCTTACGCAAAGTCATTATGGCGGCGGAGAGTTTTTTGAATGTATAGAGGCAGCATCGCGAATTACACCAGGAGACTTCAAGAGCTTCCATGATAGTTGGGCACAAGCTGGCAATGAAGCATTGTCTTTAGCCGACTGTGCATTGACAAAGGGTTACGATGCAACCGCAAGAGAGGCCTATTTGCGGGCATCGAATTACCTGCGTACTTCAGAGTTCTTTCTCAAGCCGGATGATCCCCGCAAGGTCCCGGGCTATTTAAAAGCGACCGAAGCTTTTCAAAAGGGTGCTTTTATGTTGCCTGATCCACCAAAGTTTGTGCGTATTCCTTTTGAAGGTTCGGAAATGACCGGCTACTTTTTACAACCAGTGAATGCAAAAGAAGATCAGCCACTCATTATTATGTTTGGCGGTCTTGATTCAACTGCGGAAGAATTGTTTTTTGGTCCCTGGCAAAAATTGGAAGAGCGTGGTATTTCTTTGTTGATGCTCGATGGACCGGGGCAGGGAGCCACATTACGTTTACGTCACATACTCACACGATATGATTATGAAGTTCCCGCGGGTACTGCATTTGACTGGGCCGTTGCAAACCTGCCTGTTGATCCAAAACGTATTGGTATTATGGCGGTTTCAATGGGCGGCTATATGGCAGCGAGAGCAGCAGCATTTGAAACACGATTTAAAGCTTGCTGTGTTTGGGGTGCTGTATGGAGCTACTACGACATCTGGAAGAACCGGCCCGACAATCATCCTTTAGCCAGCATCATGATGCACATTACCGGTTCATCGAACATGAATGAAGCAAGAGAAAAATTGAAAAATTTTTCACTTGAAGGAGTAGCTCAAAAAATAAAAATGCCCACGTTCATTTCCCATGGAGAAGATGACAAACAAAATTTCGTAGAGAATGCTTACAAACTATACGATGCACTGACTTGTGAAAAGCATATTAATATAGTTCCAAAGGAAAGGACCGGTTCATCACATTGTCATGTTGACAATTTCAATAAGGTAAACCCAATGTTTGATTGGCTGCAAACAGTATTATAGCCATCATGTTTAATACAAAGCAATGAAGTTCGTCACATTTAAAAATAAAAAAGGAGAAGTAAAAGCAGGCTGGCTTAAAGATGACGGAATAACAGATATGCAACTCGCAAGTAATGGATCATTACCCGGTAACATGCTCGATTTTATCGACAACAATGAAACTTATTTCCCGATCATAAAAGAACGTGCGCTCGAAGATGCTGAAGCGACGTATTCTTTAAAAGAAGTAAAGTTGCTTCCGCCATTACCGAATCCAAGAAGTTTTCGTGATTATATTTCATTCGAGCAACACCTGCTTAATGCAACGTCACGCTTCGGCCATAGCATTGCCGGGGAGTGGTATGAAATGCCCATATTTTATTTCACTAACCACCAGGCGATTTATGGGCCTAACGATGAAATACCGAAGCCTGCGAAAGAAACAAAACTGGATTACGAACTCGAGATGGCATGCATAATTGGTAAAAAAGGAAAAAATATCAAAGCAGAAGAAGCTGATGCTTACATATTTGGTTATACTGTTTTTAACGATTGGACAGCGAGAGCTATCCAGGGTGCTGAAATGAAAGTGCATTTAGGGCCTGCAAAGGGAAAAGATTTCGCAAATGCGATTGGTCCATGTATTGTCACTAAAGATGAAATGAACCGGTACATGCAACATAACGGGAGATTTAATGTTCGGATGACATCGAAAATTAACGGACAGCTTATCTGCGACGGTAATTTCAATACTATCTACTACACTTTCGGACAGATGATCGAAAGAGCATCTGAAAATAATGTAACTCTTTTTCCTGGTGACATTCTTGGTTCCGGAACAGTGGGCTGGGGAAGCCTGATTGAAACCGGTGGTGAAGCGCATCGTTTTTTAGAACCCGGCGATGTGGTGGAATTTGAAATTGAGGGAATAGGAGTTCTGAAAAACACTGTTGCATGCAGTGGCAAATAATGTAAAAAAATTAGTTCTCTATAAAAAAGTGACATGAAAATAGTTGATCTCTCTGTTACTATTTCGCCCGAAATAAAAGAGCCCTTGCCGACTTCAATTGTGTATGAAGATCACAAAGAAGGTGCAAAGAAGATGGGGGCGAAATTGTTCAAAGGAATTCCTGCCGATGCATTCATTGATGGCAATGGGCCTGCAGGAGAATTTCTCTCTGTTACAAGTCACACAGGCACACATGTGGATGCGCCCTGGCATTACTTTCCAACTTGTGAAGGCAAGCCTTCAAGAACAATTGACCAGCTTCCGCTGGAATGGTTTTTTAGCGACGGTGTTGTATTGGATTTTACCGATAAGCCTGATGGCTATAGTATTACAGTTGATGATCTGAAAGAAAAATTAATCGCGGTCAAATACACACTGAAGCCGTACGATATTGTACTCATTCGTTGTGACGCTGATAAAAGAATCTATGATGATGACTTTGTAAAAATTCATGCAGGCGTTTCGGCAGAAGCAACTCATTGGTTGATTGACCAGGGAATAAAAGTAATGGGCACAGACGGATGGGGGTGGGATATTCCATTGCATTTGCAGGTGCAGGATTATTTACAAAACCCGCGTCCCGGAATTATTTGGGCCGCGCATTATGTTGGTCGGGAAAAGGAGTATTGCCAGATAGAAAAAATGGCAAACCTCGATCAGTTGCCTGCTTATGGTTTTAAAGTAGCTTGTTTTCCTGCAAAGATCAAAGGTGCAAGCGGAGGCTGGACACGGGCTGTGGCAATAATTGAGTGACTAAGTTCTAAGAAAATAGCGATGCGTACGCAGAATCGATCAGTAATATTTACCAGGAAAAAGTTTACAATTATATGTCGTGCTGTGAAGGTTGAAAGACTTGTAATAGCACACACATCATAACTAAAACAGTCGAATACACAAATCATTCTTATGTCCTCTGTAAAAAATGTTTTGATTGTTGGTGGTGGCATAGCCGGCTTATCACTGGCAATTGCCCTCCGGCGAAAAAATTTCATTGCAGACATTGCTGAAATTAAAAAAGAATGGACGGTATATGGAGTAGGCATCATTCAGCAAAGCAATGTTGTAAGAGCAATGCATCAACTTGGAATGCTGGAAAAATATTTGGATAATGCTTTCCCTTTTGAAAAAATAACTATTTATACCGGGAACGGCATTCCCGTTGGTAATGTTCCAACATTTCGCCTCGCCGGTCCTGAATACCCGGCAAATGTTGGTGTTTCAAGATTGAAGCTTCACCAGGTACTAAGCTCAGGTGCAATAGAACTTGGCGCATCAGTCCGTGTCGGACTATCAGTAGAAAAGATAGATCAAAGTGGTGATAAAGTACATGTGTTATTTACTGATGGCACCAGTGAAGAATATGATCTTGTTGTGGGTGCAGATGGCTTGTATTCAAAGGTCCGCAATATTTTATTTCCTGATGCGGCAAAGCCTAAGCTCACCGGCCAGTCTGTATGGAGGCATAATTTTAAACGCCCCGATGGAATGGAAGAACTTGCAAATTATGTAGATACTGAAGGTAATGGCGCCGGCCTGGTACCACTTTCAAAAGACCTGATGTACATGTTTGTGACCTCAAAGGAGTCCGGAAATCCATGGTATCCTGAATACCAGCTCCCGGAATTGATGCGGGACAGGCTGAAAAATTTTGGCGGCATGATTGGTGAATTAAGAGAGCAGATCACAAATCCAAAGGATGTTGTATATCGCCCCATGGAGGTACATTTTATTTATGGCAATTGGTATAAAGGCAACTGCATTTTAATCGGCGACGCAGCCCACGCCACAACGCCCCATGCAGGACAAGGTGCAGGTATAGCCATTGAAGATGCCCTCGTTTTAGCCGATGAACTGGGAAAGGAAGGAACAGTGAAAGAAATATTTGAACGTTTTATGGTACGGCGGTATGAGCGTTGCAAAATAGTTTGTGAAGGAAGTATACAGATAGGTGAGTGGGAACTCGCGGGTGCAGCGAAAGAGAACCGGTTGGAAATGCTGAAAAAGATCATGATGGAAACTGCAAAACCAATTTAGTTATTATTCAAATGAAACAAAAAACACAGGTAGGAATTATAGGCGCGGGACCCGCAGGATTAACACTTGCATTATTATTACAACGTGAAGGAATTGATTGCATTATTCTTGAGAACAGGAGTTGCGAATATGTAGAATCAAGAGTTCGTGCAGGTTTGCTTGAACAAAACACTGTGAATCTTTTTTGTGAACTGGGCGTTTCAGAGCGATTGAACAGGGAAGGGTTAAAACATCATGGTGTGTATTTGAGTTTTGATGAACAACGAATTCGCATTCCCTTTGATGAACTTACGGATGGACGATACATCACTATTTACGGTCAGCAGGAAGTGGTGAAAGATTTAATTAATGCGTGTCTTGAAAGAAATATTTCCATACATTTTGA
>DATBFI010000486.1:0-3053 GCA_036558585.1 Chitinophagaceae bacterium | reverse complement strand
AGCGTTATTATTTTCTTTTGTATTAGCAAAAAATAAATGATCAAAACTAAGGTCAAATAAGCAATCAGTGTGCTTAATGCAGCCCCTACTATACCGATAAATGGAATAAGTAAAAAATTACAAAGAATATTTACTGAGGCTGATACTATTGTTGAATAAGCAATAAATTTAGGTTTCTTTAAAATCATAAATTCAATATAGCCTATATTAAACACGGGTAATAAAAGATGAGCACTTAGTAATATAGGCAATATTGTATATCCATTAAGGTATACAGGATTAAGAAGTTGTGATACAAAGATTTTGAAAAAAAATATTATTAAAAGTGCAAGTACAAAAGCACATCCAGGCACTATTCTTCCATAAAATTCAAGTAACCCTCTAAAATTCTTTTTTTCCCTTACATATTTGTAGGTTAACGGTTCGAACAATATTAAAGTAATCCCATAAAAAAAAACCAAACTGCTTCCCAACGAATAAGTAAAGGTGTAGATGCCCAATTCCTGGTTGTTTAGAAAACCTCGGACAAGAAAACGATCAGCGTAAGAAAGAATATTTCCACTTAAAGCGTTAAATATTAAAGGACTTCCAAAAAGAAAAAAGAAACGGAAATTTTTATCGAATGATAAAAATCGCCTGAAAGAAAATTTTTGGCTGAAATATTTAAAATAAACAATTATAAAAATTACAGCGCTTAATAGTACTCCGTAAATATAGCCGTATGCGTTTTTTAAGATGTAGCAAATTATAACTACAGCTATAACTTTCGTAACCTGGTAAAAAAATCTTGTACCCCAAAACAATTTTATATTGTCAATTACTCGCGAATATGCCATTAAAAGTCTCGCTAAATTATACAGTCCAATGCTTATTATTAATACGAAGACTGCTGGAAAGACCCGCAGGCCAGCAATAGATTTAAAAAAAATGCCAATAACTGAAATTATAAACAATGAAAAAATTAGCGATAACAGAATTAGCTGAACTGCAGACCCCAAAACATTTTTTTCCTTTTCACGAGTAAACCTAAGGATTGCACGTTCCTGCCCAACAAGCATTATTGATGATAGTGTACCTTCAATAGCAACCAGTAAACCAACAGTTCCATAGTCTTGGGGAGACAAAATAAACGGTAATGCAATAATGGTAAGCCAATTGAGGCCTTTACTTGAAGCCTCTGCAAAAGCATAATTGAAAAACTTTTTAATCACAGTAATAATGATTACAACAGTCGTAAATTGAATCTGTCAGCTTCTTACTCAAGATGCTTTGCATCAAAACTGGCTTTTATATCCACTAAAGTCTAAGTTTTAAAATTTACTTTATGGATTACTTATTGCGAATTTTTTTGTCAATTCAAGTTCTTCAAGATCTATTCGCTTTTTTAAGAAATTTAAATTTTGGCTTTTTCCCATCAGAATAATAATCCGGTACATAACCATAGCCATATCCATATTGATATCTATACCCAGAGGTTTTGTTTAATCTTACATCATTGATCAATATGGAAAGATTAGGTATCTTATTATTTTGCTTAAAGTCATTTACCATTTTTAGCTGCTCCTTGAAAGTCTGTCTCTGTCTAACAATATAAATAGAAGCATCGGCATACTTCCCGAGCAATACCGGGTCTATTACTACCCCGGCGGGCGGCGTATCGACTATGATATAATCAAACTCTGTCTTTAGCCAGGCAAACAATTCATCTACTTCAGTACTTAATAATAATTCAGCAGGATTTGGCGGTATAGAACCTGAGCTTATTAAGAATAAGTTGGGATGTGCCGGCGTCTGTTTTATTATTGCTTCCCTGTTACATTTTGAAATGAGGTAATCAGTAAATCCCGTTTCTGTTGACAAGCCCAATTCTTTGGAAATTTTTGGTTTGCGCAGATCCAGTTCCATTAGTACCACCTTTTTATTGGAAATGGCAAGAGAAGAACCCAGGTTTATTGTAAAAAAAGATTTTCCTTCACCGACCGTGCTGGAAGTTATCATGATTACCTGGTGGTCTTTACCTTTTAGTAAAAACTGGAGATTCGTGCGTACTGCTCTGAATTGTTCGGCTAAGGCTGTGCGGGAATTTTGTTCTGCTACTATGGTTTTGCGCGTAGCGTTATGGCCTATTTCACCCAATACCGGCACATTTGTCTCTTTAGTAACATCCGACCTGTTGTTTACGGTATTGTTCAGCACGTTCTTTAGGTAAATGCTCACTGACGGTAAAAGAATACCTAAACAAAGTGCTGCTAAATAGAGCAATGATTTTTTTGGCGTGAAAGGTAAAGCGTCACTTTTACCAGGCTCAATAAGCCTGGAATTTGCTAAAGTGCCGGATTTGGAGATGGCCGTTTCTTCCCTTTTTTGCAACAGATATAAATACAATTGCTGTTTTATGTCCTGCTGGCGTGAAATATCCAAAAACACACGCTCTTTTGAAGGCACAGCTTTCATCTGAGTTTTGAATTGATCATTTTTTTTGGATAGTTCATTCCTCGAGATCTGCATTTCCTTTTTAATGTTATCCAGGCTTACAATAAGATTTTTCTTTACAACTTCTATCTGGCTATTAAGGTTTTGAACTACGGGATTATCGGGTTTGGTGGTTTGCAGTTGCCTGTCTCTTTCTAAAACTAATGTGTTGTACTCCTGTACGGTTGAAATATACGTAGGGTCCTGTATAACTGCGGCATTGGGAACAATCCTCTGGGTATTTCCCTTCAAGTGATCTTCAAGCGCTTCCACCACATTGATTTGCACTTCCTGTTCTGTTAATTGTTTTTGCAGGTCGCTCGCATTATTTAAAGCAAGTGTCGCCTGCTCAGGAATATTTGTAGATAACTGATTTTTTATTTTAAACTGCTCAATATTTTTCTCTACTCCTGATAATTCAGCGGAAACAACCGCGAGCCTGTCATCAATAAAATTAATGGTGCTGTCGGCAATCTTATTCTTGTCCTCTTCATTCATGCGGGTATATACTTCGTATAACTTATTCAGTATGTCTTCTCCTTTTTGGGGTACTGTCTCATGTAAGGTTATTTCGATTACGC
>DATBFI010000485.1:0-3247 GCA_036558585.1 Chitinophagaceae bacterium | reverse complement strand
ACAGGGATGGCTGGTTACTTACCCGGTAGTGTTTGGCAACAATGATCTTGGTGATAAAATGATGGCTGGTGATCGCAAAACACCCGAAGGTCTTTTTACTCTCGTCAGCAAACGGGTTGACAAAAAGTGGGACAGGTTTTTAGCTCTCGATTATCCTACCCAGACAGATTACTCAAAATTCAATTACAGGAAACAACATGGATTAATTCCACAAAACGCTAAAATAGGCGGTGCTATTGGTATCCATGGTGTGTGGCCGCATGAAGATTATGCTGTTGACCAATATCAAAACTGGACAGAGGGTTGCATCAGCATGAAAAACCAGGACGTGGAAGAATTATACAATCTCGTTCCCATAGGCACAAAAGTTTATATAAGAAAATAACAAACGATTACCAATTATTGATTGATCAAATCAGTGCGCCTGCATTAGTTCATTACGTTTTACTATTTGCAATCTCCGTTATCGCTTTTACCAAAGTATCAAGGTCTTTTAAAGTAGTATATACGTGGGGTGTTATTCTCACACAACTTATATTTTCCCAAACTATGCCAACCGTGTGTATTTTATATTTACCGAATAGCTGGCTATCAAAATCGGCAGGGCTCATTCCCTCAATACTAACTCCGCATATTGCACAGGAATATTCAGCTTTAAGAGATGTATGCAACCGTACATGCGGAATATCTTCTACTTTTTCTGCCCAGTAATTTTTTAAGTACCGAATCCTCTCCTCCTTTCTTTTTGGTCCGATCGCATTATGAAAATTTATTGCCTCGCCGATTCCCTGTTCAATGGGAAAGCTGCGTGTGCCAAGCGTTTCAAATTTTCTTATGTCGCTGCCTTTTGGTTTATCATTGCAAAGCAGGGGCCATATCTTTTCAATTTTTTCTTTTTTTATCCATAGCATGCCACTGCCAATTGGTGCACTTAAAAATTTATGCAAACTGGTTCCGAAATAATCACATTCAAGGTCAGGGATTTTAAAATCGAGCAGGCCAAATGAATGCGCTCCATCGCATAGCACTTCAATTCCCCGCGCATGTGCCATACGCACAATTTTTTGTACAGGCATAATTTGTCCAACCCAGTTAATGATATGTGTTACATGAATAAGTTTGGTTTTGGATGTGATTGCTTTTTCATATGCATTAACTATCTCTTCATCATTTTCAACAGGAAAGTTAAAACTGAGTTGTGTGTACTGTATACCGTCGCGAAGCGCTCTTTGCCTCCAGGCATTGATCATGTTTGGATAATCCTGCTTGGTGCCGATTACTTCATCTCCTGCTTTTAAATCCAACCCGTAAATGACAGTATTCAATGCTTCTGTAGCATTTCTGTTAACTGCTATTTCTTCTGCATCACAGCCTGCAAGCTCGGCCAGTTTTTGCCGAAGTGGTTCCCGTCCCTGGTCAAGTATCCGCCACATAAAATATGATGGCCCTTCATTGCTTAGCTTATTGTACCGCTCTACTGCTTCCTGAACTATGCGTGGCGAGGGACTCACGCCGCCATTGTTAAGATCGATGATGTTTGGATTAACAGTATATGCCTGTTGTATTACACTCCAGTAATCCTCCTCTCCTGCTGCTTCTTGTGGCGACAAGCCCATAATACTTTTTTCAGCATCTTTAAAATCATTTGCAAAGAGTTGATTAAACAGGCTGCCGGCAGAAAATGCCCCGGCGGATACTGCAAGTTGTTGTAAAAATTTTCTGCGATGGCTCATGTGAAAATATTTTTTAAATATTGCTACACCTGCTTTCTATATTGCAAGAGAATATTTTGATACGAGCTTTGTATTCTGTGCATCTTCGTTGCGTCGCATTTCTTTCAATCGTTCTATTCTTTGTGGAGCAATCCGATATTCTGCAAAGTTCATTCAATCACGAGAAAGATAACAATTTTTACAGCAATTTAGATTATATCTTTGCAGTGAAAATTTAGCTGATGAAAAAGTGGCAAGTGATATTATCTTTTATCTTTCTCTCCTTACTTCTTACTGCGCGGCCTGCATATACACAATGTTCCATCTGCACAAAAACGGCCTCACAACTTGGAGAAAAGCCTGCACGTGGAATGAACTCCGGTATTATTTATTTAATGTTTGCCCCTTTTGCCATTGCGGTTTTTATCGGTATTCGCTGGTGGAAACAGGAGAAGGCTCTCATGGAAGAGAACGAGGAATAATTGTTAATTGTTCATTGCTAACTTATTGATTACTCAGCCTTCAATCACTTACCAATCTTCAAAATTTCTCCTTCACATTCAGTGCATCACGTAAACCGTTTCCAAGCAAATTAAAAGAAAGCACGAGCAGCATGATTGCGATACCAGGTTCCAAGGCAAGCATGGGGTTATTTGTAATGATAAAATTATAGTTCTCTTTTATCATTAGTCCCCAGCTGGGCTGCGGTGGTTGTACGCCAACGCCAAGAAAACTGAGTCCCGCCTCAATTACGATCGCCGATGCAAAATTGCTTGCAGCAATTACCATTACAGGACCAAGAATATTTGGCAAAATATGTAATGCAATTGTTCTTGTGTGTGAGAAGCCCAATGCCCTTGTTGCTTCAATGTACTCAAGTTCACGTACGCTCAAAGTTTGACCTCGTACAAGCCTTGCAACATTTACCCACATAGTTAAACCTACTGCAATAAATACCTGCCAAAAACCTTTGCCCAATACCAGGGTAACCGCAAATACAAGTAACAATGTTGGTATGCTCCAGATAACATTGATAAGCCACATAACAACATCGTCAATCCAGCCTTTGAAATATCCGGCGATTGCCCCCAAAAAAATTCCAATTGTAAGAGATATTGCTACTGCAATTAAACCTACGCCTAAACTTACCCTTGTTCCTACAATAAGCCTGCTGGCTATATCTCTTCCAAATTTGTCGGTACCTAATAAAAATTTTTGTCGCAACACAGGTTGCTCACCAAGTTTTGATAAGGAATAACTTATTCTTTCTGTTACACCTTCATCAATAAATTTTTGAGCGGTAAGGCTATCAGCTTTTATTTGGTAAAAAGTGACCGGAACAAAAAAATATTTGTCCTCTTCGCCGCTCAATAATTTTTCAAAAAAATTTCTGTTGTCAATAAACCTGCTCTCCTTTTTTATTTGGAGTAGCTGTATCGAAAACCCGGGTTTTTTGTTTGCAATTTCAGGAATGATGCGATTAGCATAAGGAGATCCGTCGGGTGCAATAAAATAAGCAAATACAGCTATTACTA
>DATBFI010000484.1:0-6941 GCA_036558585.1 Chitinophagaceae bacterium | reverse complement strand
ATCACAAATCTCAAATCGTACGAAACATTAAACAGAATAATCTGAATGCAGAAGTTGAAATAGTTGATTGTGCAAAGGAAGGTTGCTGGGAAGCGGATATCATTGTTCTTGCAATTCCTTATTATGAACTAAAAGAAGTAGTTGAAAAAATAAATGAAGTGGTCACACAAAAAATAGTTTTGATCATTTCAAATAATGAAGAGGAAGGCAAAGTGGAGGAGTTACAGCGGTTATTACCTTATTCAAGAGTAGTTGCTGCCTTCAATAATCCGTACTCTTTTACAAGTAATGATAGAGAGGCGTCAGAAACAATTTCAAAAATAATATACGCCCCCATTATCTGCGAATAGTAACAACAGTAACAGATGATTTATCGGCTATCAAAATATTGTAATCAATTAATTAAAAAATATAAAACAAACAGTTATGAACAGAATTATCGCAACAGACGCAAACAATTGGACAGCATTAATTGCCCGTTTGGCAATTGGCATAACCATACTTCCTCACGGTGCGCAAAAATTGCTGGGCTGGTTTGGAGGCTACGGTTTTAATGGTACAATGAATTTTTTAACAACAGGAGTCGGATTACCATTCATATTAGCACTGCTGGTAATTCTGATTGAATTTTTTGGCTCCCTGTTTTTAATCTTTGGTTTCTTAACACGCATTTCTGCGTTTGGGATGATAGCGCTTTTTATTGGTGTTGTTTTCACTTCGCATATCAATAATGGTTTCTTTATGAACTGGGGTATGGAAGCCGGTAAAGGTGAAGGCCTGGAGTATTTCATTTTATTATTTGGTTTAGTTGTTATCTCATTCATTGCAGGTGGTGGTAAAGCAAGTATAGATGCGATGATTTCAAAAACAAAGCGCACATTAAAGAGCACATTAATAAGCCGTAAAACAAAACCTGCTTATATAAGTTAACTAAGTAAAAGAATTAGGCAGATAAGACGCAAAACAACATTGTGCTTGATGATAAGGATTTGCGCTTTAAATACTTAAGTCTAAGTAAAAAATTAAAATAGAAGTCATGAAAATTAATATTTGGTCTGATATAAGATGTCCGTTCTGCTATATAGGCAAACGAAAATTTGAAAAGGCATTGGAAAAGTTCCCATACAAGGATGAGGTGGAAGTGATATGGAGAAGTTTTCAGCTTGACCCAAAATTGCAAACACAAACAGATAAGAACGTGTATGAGCATTTTGCTGAACATAAAGGTATGAGCCTGAAATATGCGGAACAGATGCATAACCGTGCAGCACAAATTGCAAATGAGGTTGGATTAAAATTCAACTTTGATAAGGCGGTTGTTGCCAATTCTTTTAATGCGCACAGATTAATTCAATTTGCGAAAACAAAAGGTTTGGGCAATGAAGCGGAAGAGCAATTGTTTAAAGCTTATTTTACAGATGGTAAGAATATAGATGACATGCCCGCACTTATTGAAACAGGTATAACTACCGGTCTTGATGAAAAAGAACTCGAAGAAGTTCTTACATCTGATGCTTTTGCAGAAGAAGTGCATCAGGATGAGTTAACAGCTTTAAGAGTAGGAGTAAGAGGTGTTCCATTCTTTGTGTTTAACGATAAATATGCTGTTTCCGGGGCGCAGCCTGTTGACACATTTTTACGAACATTGGAAAATTCGTGGAAAGATTTTGAAAAAGAGAATCGCTCTTTAATTACAATGGAAGAGCAGGCATGTTCGGTAGATGGAAGTTGCGATTAATCATCAATACCCTGGTACACGCAGGCATATGAAGGTCGCTGTACCCTTCGACAAGCTCAGGGTAACAGACTTCTGTTCATTAATCAAGCTTAGATTGTCAGGCTGAGCCTGTCGAAGCCTTACTGAACAGAATTCCCTTCAAAGGAGAAGGACGCAACCGCAGCTGTGCAAAGAGGTGCAACCGGGTTCAAATATCAAAACATAAAGAAAGTAAAAGATAACAGGAGACAAGATTGATTGTTCACTAAAAATATCACACATGAAAACATTAGAAAACAAAGTATCCATTATTACCGGGGCGGGTTCCGGTATTGGCAAAGCTATATCGTTGCTCTATGCAGCAGAGGGCGCAAAAATTATTGTGTCAGATATAGATGAAAAAGGCGGTAATGAAACAGTGTCAGAAATAAAAGCAAAGGGCGGCGAAGCATTTTTTGTAAAAGCTGATACGTCAAAACCTGATGACAATAAAAATGTAGTAGAGCAGGCAATAAAACAATTTGGCGGGTTGCACATTGCTGTAAACAATGCAGGCATTGGCGGTCCGCTTATGCCGACCGGAGAATATCCTATTGATGGTTGGGACAAAGTAATTTCAATTAACCTGTCCGGTGTGTTTTATGGTTTGCGTTATCAAATTCCCGCAATGCTTTCTTCTGGTGGCGGCAGCATAGTAAATGTAGCTTCCATACTCGGTAAGGTGGGTACTAAAAACTCTCCTGCTTATGTAGCTGCCAAACACGGTGTAATAGGCCTTACTGAAGCGGCTGCACTGGAGTATGCTGACAAGAAGATCCGCATTAATGCTATCGGGCCTGGCTATATAATGACCCCATTAATTGAAAAATCGCTTGATGAAGCTGCCATAAAAGCATTGGTAGGACTGCATCCTATCGGAAGATTGGGTACTTCAGAAGAAGTTGCCGAACTTGCCTTATGGCTTAATTCTGACAAAGCATCTTTTGTAACAGGGGCTTACTACAATGTAGATGGAGGTTATTTGGCGCAATAACTCTTCTGTTAATAGAGAGGAAGTAATTGACCCCTATCTGATTTACCGACAACTACTAATCAATGAAAATATCAGTACCATTACTTTCTTTGTTGATCCTGTTTGCGTGTAGAGATGATAAAAACCAAAAAGGTTATTTACCAGGTCAGGTTTATCATTACATAAAAATTGATACTGCGGCTTTGATAAATAAGCATTCAGTTTATGTTCCTGTTTACTCCCATATTTATTCCAGGGAAGTAGGATCGCCTGTTAATTTAACTGCAGTCTTAAGTATTCGAAATACAAGTTATACTGATAGCTTTTACGTGACTGATATAATTTATTATGGTTCTCAGGGCGAAGTCCTAAAACGTTATTTAGATTCTTCTTTACTCGTAAAGCCAATGGCTTCAATAGAATTTGTAGTTGAGCGAACAGAATCAAAAGGGGGAGCGGGTGCGAATTTTGTAGTTAAATGGGGTTCATTTACCACGGGTAGTGAACCTCTTATTCAAACGGTGATGAATGAAACAACTTCTGGTATTTCATTTGTTACGAATGGAGTAGAAATGAAATAAGTAATCAATAACCATTAGCGGAGATTTATTATCAGGATCGCCTAAAGTGCAAGCAGATAATTATGGCTAAGTCTGCCTTACTATCTTATCATTTGAGGAATGCTCATCTTTGATTTTCAAAAATTATCATGGATCATCCGCATCATCATCACACATCAGAACATCAGCACAATGATGCAGTTAAGGAAACAGCGCATGATGCAGCAATGCACGAGCATTCACATGATCATGCAAAAGAAAGTTATGATAAGCACGCCGGTCATCATACGGAAAACTTCTTGAAACGCTTTTGGATTTGCCTTGTTCTTACCATTCCCGTTCTCGCTTTATCACGCATGATACAACAATGGTTTGGTTTTGATTTAAGCTTCAGTGGTGATAAATATTTGTTGCTGTTACTCGGTTCAGTAATTTATTTCTATGGTGGTATGCCATTCTTTAAGGGAATGATAGATGAGATAAAGTATAGCAACATCGGCATGATGACATTAGTTGCCTTAGCTATTTCTGTTGCATTCTTTTACAGTGTTGCTGTTGTTTTTGGATTACAGGGCATGGACTTCTTTTGGGAGTTAGCAACATTGATAGACATTATGCTTTTAGGGCATTGGTTAGAGATGCGTTCAACAATGGCAGCATCAAATGCATTACAATCATTGGTGGCGTTGCTGCCCTCTGTTGTTCATGTTGAAAGAAATGGTTCGGTGATTGATGTAGAGGTAAAAGAATTAAAACATAATGAAATTGCTATAATAAAACCAGGTGAAAAAATTCCTGCTGATGGAATAATCATTGAGGGCAATTCTTTTGTAAACGAAAGTATGCTTACGGGTGAAAGCGTTCCGGTAAAAAAGAACAAAGACGATAAAGTAATTGCAGGTTCCTTGAACGGCGATGGCTCATTAAAGATTAAAGTAACAGGAATGGGCGAAGAGAGTTACCTCAATAAAGTAATAACACTTGTACAATCAGCCCAAAGTGCCAAATCAAATACACAAAGCCTTGCGGACAAAGTGGCAAAATGGCTAACTATTATCTCACTTGTTGTAGGTGTTGTCACCTTTATTGTTTGGTACATCGATCATGATCTGGCATTTGCCCTGGAAAGAATGGTAACGGTAATGGTGACATCATGTCCTCATGCTCTTGGTGTAGCCATCCCGTTAGTAGTTGCAATTTCTACTACAGCCTCGGCAACACACGGTTTGTTGATCAGAAACAGAACTGCCTTTGAAAATGCAAGAAAACTAACTACAATAATCTTTGATAAAACAGGTACATTAACCAAAGGCTCACATGAAGTACAAAAAATAATTGCCCAGTCTAACAGTTATGCCAGCGATGAAATATTGCAATACGCAGCAGCTGTACAACAACATTCGGAGCATTATATTGCAAGAGGAATACTAAAAAAATTGAAAGAGAAAAATCTTTCATTATGGCAATCCACTGATTTTAAGTATATGCAGGGTGTCGGTGTATCAGCTATAGTAAATGGTAAACAGGTAATAGCAGCAGGACCTAATTATTTTAACAATCATAAACAAAGCTTGCCTGAAATTCCCAAAGAAATTGATCAAACTACAGAAACAATAACTTACGTTTTAATAGATAACCAGCTTTCAGGTTTTATAACATTAGCAGATACAATAAGAGGAACGTCAGCAGAAGCAGTTGCTAAGCTAAGATCAATGGGCATTAAGTCTTATTTACTTACCGGTGATAACGAAAAAATTGCATCAGCAGTAGCAAATAAACTAAGCATGGATGGATATTTTTCAAATGTTCTTCCACATAAAAAACAGGATAAGATTAAGGAGTTCCAGGCAAAAGAGGAAGTGGTTGCAATGACAGGTGATGGCGTAAATGATGCACCGGCTTTGGCACAGGCAGATGTAGGTATAGCAGTAGGCAGTGGTACAGACGTGGCTGCCGAAACAGCCGACATAATATTAGTAAATAGTGACCCAAAAGATATAGTACAAATAATTAATTTTGGCAGAGCCACTTACCGCAAAATGATACAAAATCTTGCATGGGCAGTAGGATATAATATTATTGCCATTCCTTTGGCAGCAGGTGTTTTATCTCCTTATTTCATATTGAGCCCCGCATTAGGTGCTATATTAATGAGCTTAAGTACAGTGATTGTTGCTATTAACGCAAGATTATTGAAATTGAAATAGAAAAAAGGGCTGCGATTTATTTGGTAAAAAATTTGACGCAGCCCTCTAATACCTAAGAGCATCTTACTTTTTATGCTCTCTTCTTTAAATTTATTGGCAGTAGTTCTGAAACAATTATTTCCCATGCTTTAACTTTTGCTTCCAGTTCTTCCATATTCAAAATTTTATCTTTCTTCTTTTCGAAGATCGGAAGGTCAATCAGTTTTGAGTTATGTTTAAAGCTTACCTGTAAAAAGATTGTTGTAAGAAACTCATATAATTTTCTTTTTTTCAACGCACCTGCTTCTATATTGTTGTATTGTTTTTTTATAGTGCATCTTTCTACATCTTTAAGGTTGATCGCAATGCAGGTTGATTTATTATTTGTTTGCCCAATGTAAAAAAGTTTTCGTTTTAATTTATCCAATCCTATGAATTTACTACCCAAAACATCATGCTTTGAAAAAGACAATTTAAATTTTTTTACAAATTCATTTATATTCCAGGAACGTTTGATCTTATCTTTTTTATATTGAAATAAAGGCACAGTAATATGTGTCATAGTGAACAATTTAATTAGCTGTAAATTTTTTAACTACCCTTAGTGTTTCAATACCGTTTAGTTAAGAATTTAAATCTCGAATTAGATTCCTCCTGCGTCGCAATGACAAGCCTGTCGGCAGACAGGGAGGCATCTGATTAACTGAACGACATTGATTATTGTTTAAAACATTGCTTATAATTATTTCTTATCTAATCTTGCTTTTATCAGAACTGACTCAGATGAAATAAATATTGCTGTAAAAATTATTGTATTAGGCTCGTGCCTTATGATCCCTTTCTATCATCTTCGAAAGTACAGACACCCATTGTTTTGCCTTTGATTCCAATTCTGTCATTTCATACACGCTATTGAGACCAGAGTCATAAAACGACACTGAAACAGGATCAACACTATTTATAAAATCCAACTGTATCACGATGGATCTAAGATCCTTTTCTATCTTACTTTTCTTTTCTGTGCCAATATTTACATTCTCATACTCTCTTGCAACGGTACAATTTTTTATTTCAGCCATATTAATACAAATGACACTCTCCACAGGTGCAAATTCAAAAACTAAAAGTGTTCTTTTTAGGCTATCAAGGCCTATTATCTTGTTTCTTAGTACTTCCTGTCTTGAAAAAGACAGATCATATTTAAAACCCGCTTCTTTAAAGAGGTTAAGGAATTTTTCCTTTTGTTTGCTTTCGTTTTTCTTGTTTATATAAATAAAGATTAAACAAAAAAGTATAATGCTTGCAATAACAATTGCAGCAACAAGTAAAGTTGACATGATCAGGCAATTAAAATAGGTGATAAAAAATGCTCTATTCCCCAGAAGGGCAGGAAAAGACATTAACTAAAAGTCATTAGCCACATAATGGAAATGGAAAAGTGAATAATCACCAGTAATAATGCCGGG
>DATBFI010000483.1:0-3349 GCA_036558585.1 Chitinophagaceae bacterium | reverse complement strand
TTTTCTTACTGCAAAAGCTCAGGAAGTAAAAGTTCCTGTTTTTGTTTCCGGGACGGAAGGTTATAAAAGCTACCGTATTCCTGCAATAATTAGTTTACCAAATGGTGATTTGCTGGCTTTTTGTGAAGGCAGAGTGCATGGACCGGGTGATTTTGGTGATGTAGATATTGTAATGAAACGCAGTGGTGATAAAGGTAAAACCTGGAGTGCTTTACAAATCGTTGTGGATGCTGATAGTTTGCAGGCAGGCAATCCTGCACCAACTGTGGATGTAACAGATGTTGCTTATCCACAAGGGAGAATATTTTTGTTTTACAATACGGGCAATAACCAGGAAAATGAGGTGAGAAAAGGAAACGGCTTGCGCGAAGTATGGTATAAAACATCAACTGATAACGGTATAACATGGAGTAATACTGTCAATATAACCGCCAAGGTACACAAACCAAAACAACCTCAAATAAATCCCGCCTATAATTTTACCGAAGACTGGAGAAGCTATGCCAATACACCGGGACATGCCATACAGCTTACACATGGAACTTACAGAGGAAGAATATATGTGGCTGCTAACCATTCTGCAGACAGTCCAAAGGCTGATTTTACAGATTACTTTGCTCATGGCTTTTATACAGATGACCATGGTAAGACTTTCAGGCTAAGCGAAAATGTGACTATGCCGGGTGGCAATGAGAATATGGCTGCAGAATTGAGTGATGATAAATTAATGCTTAACCTTCGGAATCAACGAGGAGATGTAAAAGCAAGAATTATTGCCATCAGCAGCAATGGAGGCTCTGCGTGGGATACAACTTATTTTGATAAAAACTTACCCGATCCAGTTTGCCAGGGTAGCATTCTAACTGTTGGCGAAAAAAAAGGAAAAAGCATTCTTGCATTTTGCAACGCTGCAGATACCGCACGCAGAGATAACCTTACATTACGGATAAGTTATGATCAAGGTAAAACGTGGGAGAAAAGTTATCTGATCGATAAAAGCCCGCAGGGCTATAAGGGTGATTATACAGCCTATTGTGATATGGTAAAACTCTCCGGAAATGAAATTGGTATTTTGTATGAAAAGGATAATTATAGTCAAATAGTTTTTACTATAGCGAAATGGCAATAAGAGATATACCTTACGCATGATTTTCCCGATGGTCGGGACAAGTAGTGCATTGATTTTTTTATCCCGAAGGGATCCCTTTGGGATGAGCCCGGCTTGTTGCTACTATTAAACTTTCGTTGCGTCGCATTTCGTTCATCACCTGAACATCTATTAAGCTTTAGTCTACCTCAGTCGCACTTATTATCTGAAACGCCTTGAGTAACGAATAGCAGTTACAGTTATCCCATCTCAAAGCGGGACTTATACGTTTTGTTCTTTACTCGGCATATTTCGAATTCATTTCACTAATGCACTACTTGTCCCGCATGCAGGAAACTAACCACTGCGAAGTATAAAATACTCAAGTTTCACAGTTCGAATCCGGAAGTGATTAAATTGTAGATTGGAGTGCATCAACGCAACTTGTAAGCCGTTCAATAAGGTAATAAGGTCGGTTTCATTAAGAGATCACTTGCTACTAATACTTTGGTTGTCAAATTGAGTAACATCTTGGCAGAATATTTTACATAAAGAGCAAGCCCGAAGGGCTGATATTTTTATAGTTATGGTACGTCAGCCTTTTTTCAAAATCCCGAAGGGATGACATATTTCACTCCTTCGGAGTTTTTAGATCAAAGAATAAATTGTTTCTATAATTATGACATCCGCCTCAGGCGGATTACAAGAAAAACAAATTCTTCCTGCTTGGTTCTGGCTCGTCCAGCTTTGGGTTATAAGGTTTAGTTCAAGTCGGCAGTAAAAAACTTATTACCTTATTTGTCCGCTGCGATTAATTGGGTAAAACAACTGTGAAACTTGAGTAAAATATTTACGAATGCACTACAACACTTCAACACTATATAAGGTCCATCCTCAAATTATTTTTGTACTGCTATCTGTCTCCGAATACGGCTTAGAGTTTCACGGCTAATACCAAGATAAGAGGCAATCATGTGCTGCGGCACCCTTTGAATACAATCCGGAAAAGTTGCAACAAGCTTTGTATATTTTTCTTGTGCTGTTTCGCTCATTGACCCGAGCAGTCTTCGCTGCATAGCGATAAGATTATTTTGAATGATGATACGGAAATAACGTTCCAAAGCGGGCATTTTTTCAAGCAACATGTTCCATGAAGATTTCGTGAGCAATAATAATTCACAATTTTCCAAAGCTTCAATATTATACAAAGAAGGCTCACCTGTAAAAAAGCTGTAAAGATCTGCTGTCCACCAGCCGTCCATCGGGAATGAAAGAATATATTCGTTCCCTTTTTCACCTATGGTATATGTTCGTAACATTCCTTTTTCTACAAACGAAACATACTTGCAAATATCACCTTCCTGTAACAAATACTGCCTTTTGCGTAATTTCTTCGGAAGGAAAAGTGTTTTGCAAAAATTAAACTGCTCTTCAGTTAAAGAAATATGCGCATTTATACTTTGTGATAAACGTTCAAACATTAATTAAGATAGTTAGAATTGATGAAACCTTAAAGCAAATTTATAGTTTCAATCAATGTATCCTTAACTTATAATACATAGCCTTAGGGATTCACCCTCAATTCTGCATTTTTTTATTTTTGCTGTGCAATTTTTGCAAAGTCAATATGCGAAAAGCAGGCGTACGTAGGATGACTAATACACAACTAAGCTTGGGGTTATGTCTTAAAACTGTTACTAATTTTTCATTTTGCTTTATCCAGAATAAGTGACAATAAAAAGTTACAAAGAATTATTAATGTTTTTCAAGCATGATTAAAACCGCAAGTACGGACAATTGTTTTTTTATAAGTTCTCAATCAACGCCATTGCTTTTGGAAACAAGATTTTGTTTTCCAGGTAAACATGCACGAGCAAATCATCCTCAAACTCTTTCAGTTTTTTAATCAAATAATTATAAGAATTGCAGGCTCCTTTTGGTAGCGTATAATTGTTGGTAAGCATGCGGATCATCTGTAGATTTTCATTTGTTCTTTCATGATGCTTCTCCATCAGTATTATTGAATCTCTTACTGAACTGGAAATGGCCGCCTGAGGATTTTTTTTATTTAAAATCGATTGTTTAATACATGGAAATAGTAAATTTTCTTCTTTATTTATATGGTTCAGTAAATCATGAAGAAACAGAAAGGTACCTTCAAGCTGTCGCGGCAACTCAATATGTTTATCACCATGCTGGTCAGTGACCTTTTGCATTAACTTATAAACAACAATTGCATTTTCTTTTGCATAACGGTGATGG
>DATBFI010000482.1:0-6303 GCA_036558585.1 Chitinophagaceae bacterium | reverse complement strand
CCCTTCGATACCAGGGCCGTGTTGAAGAATTGTTGTTTAAACGCAAACCAGTCAAGAGGCTTATCAAATGTTCTGTTAACACCGGAATATGCAGTATTGTAATCGTAACCGTCTTCATTGTGATAGCTCAGGTTTGATTGCTGTGCTTCATATACATGTGATATCTGCTGCTGCTGAATTTGCACATTCCAGTGCAGGTTCAACGAATTTTGTGTGAGTAATTTATCAGCACCATTCAAAATAATATTCCAGTCGATCATGTAATTGTGAGGACGAATAATATATTGATGCGTTATACTTTCCCCGCCGGCATCGCTCAAAGTATAGGTAACTGTTTGCGAACCATCTGTATTTTTATTCACCTGTGCATCGCCAAAAAATAAAGAAGATGTTTCGGCGGACTGGTTAGGCGCAGTATTTACAGTATAGCCAAGTTTATCTTCTTTACCGCCGGATAATACAACGTGATGACCACTATCCAGGGAATTGTATTCTTTTAATTCCACACTTTTAAGGTTGCCACCTTTATTTGTGAATGTAGCTTTCAGTATATCGTTCTCAACAACGGTCAGTTGTTCGGTGCCATTTGCGGCCTTAACAAAACCGCCTGCAGCAGAAACCCTGGAGATAGAGTCTCTCTTTAAAGAATCCTGGTAAACTGCAATAGTATCAAGAGTTTTTATTTTACTTTCATTAGCTCTCCTTGTAGAGTCATCATTGCGTTGTTTTTGAAGAGCTATGGCCTGTTGCTGTTTATTTGTGTACCAAAAAAACAAAAAGAACAAGATACCCAACAGGATCATGCCAATCACCGTATTTCGATCCATTTTCATATTAAACCAAAAAATTGAGCGGCAAAGGTAGGGAACGATTTTAGATTTGCGATTGCAGATTTAGGATTTAGGATTTCAAATTTCGGATTACGATTTTTTATGATACCAATAGCAGTTACATAGCACTATAGCGAAAATGACATCATTGAATTGCATCTTTAGTTGCTCTTATTCCTTCCGGGTCATTATATAGCATATTGTTGACATTAAAAGTTAGCTGAACAAATATTCAATGTCTTCCCTGGTCAAACTCTTTACAAATCCGGTATCGTCTGTGATGAGATCTGCGGCGAGCAAACGTTTCTTCTCCTGCAGCGAAAGAATTTTATCTTCAACAGTGTCTTTGCAGATCATGCGATAGGCAAAAATATTTTTTGTCTGGCCAATGCGGTGTGTACGGTCTATTGCTTGTTGCTCTACAGCCGGATTCCACCACGGATCAACAATATATACATAATCTGCTGCGGTTAAGTTGAGGCCGACACCGCCTGCTTTAAGTGATATTAGAAAAACCCGGCAGTTGTCATCATTTTGAAAATGGCGAATTGCCTTTTCCCTGTCGGGGGCGGAAGTGCTGCCATCAAAATATTCATAATCCACGCCAAGCTCTTCCAGCTTTGCTTTAATAAGAGCAAGCATGCCGAGGAATTGCGAAAATACCAATGCCTTATGGTCACTGATGTTTTCTGTTATTTCTCTTGCAAGCTCTTCAAGCTTTACAGAAACATTGGGAAACTTTTCCTCGTCTTTCATTATAGCAGGACTGTCGCATATCTGCCGAAGTTTCATTAGTCCCTGTAAAATTGTAAGCTGAGATTTTTGTATGCCCTGCTCTTCTACGGTGCCTAAAATTTTATCCCTGTAATCATTACGATATGCGTCATAGATATCACGCTGCTCCTTACCCATTTCACAGAACAGGATCATCTCCGATTTTTCAGGAAGGTCTTTTGCCACCTGCTCTTTTGTTCTTCGCAAAATGAACGGGTACAAAAGTTTGCGCAGGTGTTCTTTTTGTTCTTTTTCACCAAACTTGTCTATTGGAACAGAAAATTCCTGTTTAAAAAATTCCATACTGCCCAGCATGCCGGGATTAAGAAAATTCATCTGCGCATAAATATCAAATGTATTGTTTTGCAAAGGGGTTCCGCTTAAACACAATTTATTTTTTGCCTTTAATAGCGTTGATGCTTTTGCCACTTTACTGGCGGGATTTTTTATTGCCTGGCTTTCATCAAGAATAATATAGTCAAATTCTACGTCAACAAACTGTTTGATATCACTGCGCAGCGTGCCGTACGTAGTTATGATGATATCAATAGTCTCGTCAACCAGTGTATCATGCGTTCGTGCACCGCCATGATGAATATAGTACGTGAGCGAAGGCGTAAATTTTTTTATTTCATTCTCCCAGTTGTACATAAGCGTGGTGGGACAAACCACCAATGCCTTTAATTTTCCATTCTGTTGCCTGAGATGATACAGAAATGACAAGGCCTGTATAGTTTTACCCAAACCCATATCATCGGCAAGAATTCCACCCCAATGCACTTCGCTTAAATAATTGAGCCATTGGAAACCGGAGGTTTGATAGGGTCGCAATACATGTTCCAAATGTTGCGGCGCCGCTATGGCATCTATAGAATGATTATAACGCAGTTTCTCATATTTTTCTTCAAGTTTTACAAACAACTCTTCTTCATCACGCTGGTTATATAGTTCTTCAATAACGCTAAAGTGATATTTACTTAACTTGATATTACTGGCTTTCCCTTCACCAACTCTGAACAGCAGGGAGTACTTGTGCAGCCATTCTTCGGGTAAAATACCTAATGTGCCATCCTGCAATTGCACATATTGTTGTTTATTGACCAATGCCTTTTTTATATCTGCAACACTTACTTTTTGATCCCCAAAGTGAATATCAATTTTAGCATCAAACCAGTCTGTGTTACTGCTGATATAAATTTTAGTAGTGGGTCTTGCAGTATTGAAACGATAATTTTTTAACGCTTCAAAACCGTATACCGGGATATTCATTTCTTTTATTGCATCAGCAAAAAGAAAGAACCAGTTGTTCTTTAGCACATCACTGCCCTTTAACGCAAGAGTATTACCTTCTTCGGGCCGTATGAATTGTGAATGAAGATTCTCAATCTTTTGAATAAAGGCCTTTTCTGCAGGTATGTTTCGATGAATAACAAGAAGTTTATCCATCATGGGTAAAATAATTTTTTCCTTATCTCCCGGCCTTATATCATACCCTTTATAATTAAATAAAGGTTGAAATAACAGGTAGTCGCCTTTTTCTTTCAGTAATATTTTTAATTCTGGTTTTATATCTTTTATCTCTTCACGCTGCACATTTGTAAACTGCACATTATATTCCCTCGAGAGGGGTAGTAAAAATTCGATTAACTGCCTGTTCCAGTTTTCTTTTGAAATAATGAGTTTACCTGCAGGTAAAAATTTCTCCACTAATGTTACATCTTCGGGCCTTTGCCATTGATAAAACCTGTCGTGAAATTTATAAATAAATGAAGAAGAAATTTCATTATCGGAAATGCTGTAATTGCCTTCCGGCAGCTTTACGTTACAAGTTACTTCATAAACATTTTCTGTCAGCCTGATTGAAAATTCCGGCGAAAGAAATGTGCCCGCACATTTAGCATTTTCCAGGTTTGATGTTTGAAATGGCTTACGTGGCGGGAGAAAAAAAACAAAATTATTTTCTGCAATATCTGCAAATAATTTTTTGTATTTGGGCTGTAAATATTCCGCAATAAGATGTCGCGTTTCTTCGGGCAATTCATCATCGTGCTGCTGAATAATGTTTTCCCATATCCCACTGAACGGAGAATTACGATTAAGATAACGGCTTACTTCACCAGGCAGTAATTTACGCAGCTGTTGTACCAGTTGTTTATCAGCGTCATCAAATATTTCTGTGTTTATGAACTTTGTAAGATCAAGCTTTTCTACTTTTCCGGTAAAAGCATCCATTTCATCGTTCACTTCTCCCTGCACGGCATCTGTCTGTATATAAGGATAATGGTGCGGATTGTAGCTAAAAACCACACCCAGTTTTAGCTGGGGCTTTGCGCTTACCTCTTCTTCTGCAACAACAACATTCTCTTCCACAACAGGTCTTGCACGTAAGGGTTGTGAAGGCAATACGACTCTTTTAATAGACGTATCCAGTACGCGCAAAAAAGGTTTGCCGTCTTTATAAGTAAATTCAAACTTTCCTTCTATATCATCATCAAGCGAATAACCATATAGTGCAAGCAATTTATTTTTTTCTTTATCAAGACTGCGGATGGTATCAAAATAATTCGGGCCATAGTTGTTCAACAACTGCAGGAATACAATGCACTTGTGTACACACAATGGATGAGCAGTGTCGCTCTGGCAGGTACAACTTGTATCAAAATTTCTTTCTTCATTTTTTTGGATCACCACTTTATAGAGGCTGTTGTCGTATTCTAACTCGGCAACAACTCTTTCATCCTTTGCTTCAAGAATATTTGCTTTGTTACTGCGCAAATAATTCTCGGCTTCTGCAACAGATGGCGGCGCTGTCAGTAATTTTATAAGCTTCAACTCCAGCTGCTTCATTTTTATAACTGTGTGCCGCTGATCATAGGACAGTTCTTTTTCACCCAGCAAATTTTTATCAAGCAACTCCTGCAATTGAAAAAGTGCCGCAGCTTCATGCCGGCAGATTTCCCCGAGATTATATGGACAACCGCAGCGAAGTGATAGTGTTTTAGCGTCTTTGAACTTGCTTATATACACTTTGTAATACGTGTTATATGCATCATCCTTTACGCGAAATGTTACAGCACTTAGCAGGTCGTCATGCTCAACAAGTTCCACATAACCGGAAGTGAAAATTTTTTTTCCGCGGCGGATAACTTCATCAGTGCCGTTGTTATAGATATATTTTACTAAATGCGGTAAAGCCAAGTGACTTTCAGATTTACAATTTAAAATTCGTGTTAATGGATCATTGGCTTATGATTCAATGACTCATTGACAATGGTTTAGTTCAGGCAAGGCCAATTTGCAAAAGTAAAGGAATTACACGAAGCCTGCGAAATGAAAAATTATTTTGTGAATGAAATGTTTGTTAAGAAATTTTTTGTGGCTGGAATTTTTAAATTTTATGTATATAATAATCTCCTGAGTTCTTTTGTATCTTGACGCATATCCCAAAACAATAAGATAAATACTAATTTTTTTCCAGGGAAAAATTGATAGAACATCTTAGTACGGCGAAGAATAGAATCGCTGTGTATATTTTTTTGCTTTATTGCAGTAGGATACGTATTTGGATTTGTACGTATGAAACTAATCTTATCATTTACTTTTAAAATAAAAACGGGAAACTTCTCTTTTAGTGAAATATATGAGCAAATAACTAATGATATTATTAAATGATTTGTCAGCTTTTTCAGACCAGATTATTTCTTGAACCATTTCGCATATTTTTCATTATTTCTTCATGCGGAATAGTTTTTCCCTTTCTGGTTTCCTGAATAGATAAATCTATTTCCTACTGTATTTCTTCCGGTAATTCATCCACCAATCATACTCTTTTTCAACTTCGAACATTCTATATATCATTTGAAGTTCTTTTTCGCCTGCTTCATCTATAAATTTTTATCCGTTTTTTTAGAAGAATTTTATCCATAGCAAATTTTTGTTCTAAGTTACAATTATCCTCCCCTCACCAAAGCCCCATCCTTATAAACAGGTAACACATCAGCAACACCGGGCGTTACACAATATTCAAGATCTTTTTCAAGTCCATACGATGCAAGCCTGTGCCAGTGTGTTGTTTTGCGTATGAAGCTATACATATCACTTTTATGCAGCTTATACATTTCTTCAGCCATTAAGCTGCTATCACAGTTAATGCTAAAATTTTCCCTGATGCGGTTTATGACTGCCCCTGCAAATAAAGTATCCTCAAGATTAAAGCGATTTTTCCACGCAGAACAACCAAGTATTACATTTTTATTTGCTTTTATTAAATGATCGCATACAGATGAGAGGTTGGGAAATGAGCCGGTAATAACTTCGGCCGCGCCTTTCTCCAGAGCCATATGTAATAATTTTGTGCCGTTGGTTGTTGTAAGGACCAACGTTTTGTTTTGAATAAATTCGCGATAATACTCTGCCGGCGAATTACCATGTTGCAGCCCTTCAATTATTTTTCCATCCCGTTCACCGGCAGTAACTGCGCCAAGTTTTTTTCCAATAGCTATACAGTCATCTACACGTGCAACAGGAATGATTTTTTCTGCTCCGTTATATAGTGCTGTTGCAATAGTAGAAGTGGCACGAAATACATCAATGATCACTACAATGCTGTTGTTTGAAAGCGGGTACAGATCCAATAAAATTGGAGATAATAATGTGTTAAGCGTAAGCTTTTTGCTCATATTGCAAATATATGGCCGGG
>DATBFI010000481.1:0-5522 GCA_036558585.1 Chitinophagaceae bacterium | reverse complement strand
AAGAAATTATACAACGTGGATATACCGACCTGATTGATCTTTTAAAAGATATTCCCGGCTTTGACATCACGATCTACTACGGACAGCTGTATGCCAATTTGTATCAACGCGGATTCAGAAGCAATAACACAGAAAGAACATTATTGCTTTTTGATGGCGTGGAAGAAAATGACCTGTGGTCTAACTTTGCGGATATTTCCCAGCAATATCCTGTAACCAGTATAAAAAGAGTAGAAGTAATTTATGGCCCTGCCTCCACAATGTACGGGCCAAATGCTTTTTCGGGTGTAATTAATGTTATAACAAAAGAACCGGGCGAATACATAAAAGAGAAAGGATCATTTGGAATGCAGGCAAATGCAGGCATTGGCTCTTACAATACAAAATATGCTGATGTAAGTGCTGCGTATAAAAAAGGCATCTTTTCATTTAGTGTTACGGGCAGACTTTATTATTCGGACAGGCCTGATCTTTCAGGCCAGGAAGAGTGGAGCTATGATCCTGATTTATACGATATGGTAATGCCTAGACCTCGTTTAAGACGGTATTTGACCGTAGACACAAACTACTTAAACGAAAATAACCTTCCCAATCCGGATCCGCGTGGTTTTTACACAGTTCAGGATGATTCAATTGTTCTCTCCCGCGACGCAATAGAGCTTGCCCGGCAATTAAATAAGGCCCTGTTTGGCTCGAAGGATTCCATCGGTTTTAAAAATTTTACAAACCCCGCCCAATCCTACTATGTTGGCGCTAAAGTCAATATTGGAGATGTAAGCTTAGGATTTGTTTCATGGTCAAAAAAGGAAGGAATTGGAACAACTTTTACCGATTTTACTGCTTCTGCAAGTGGATCGCGGTGGATCCCGGCACATCATTACCTGTATCTTAATTATAATAAACGACTTAATGAAAAACTGCTTTTCTCAACTCTTTTGAATTATAAAATTCATACGATTAAAAATGGTTCAAAAATTACCTCCGTAAAAAGCTATTCATACTGGGGCGGTTTAGAGTTAAAAGATTTGTACGACACCATTCCTTCTTCGTGGTTAACTACTTATTACTATGAACAGTCAGAACAGTTCAGGTCAGAATTTAAACTGCTGTACAACCAAAGCAAATATTTTTATTTGATCAGTGGCATTGAATTACGTAATAGCCAATTGCAGGGTTATTATTTAACATCTACTACTTCTTCAGTACCCGAAGATTATGGAACTCATCCTGACTCGCTTAAAGGTGGCAACCAATATAATGTAAATGATATCGGTATTTATTCCCAGGGAAGTTACCGTTCAAAAAAAGGTTTCGGTTTTACCTTAGGCGCGCGGTTGGATTATGATCAAATAAGGCATGGAGGTGGTTTGGGCTATACTTTAAGTCCAAGAATTGTGGTCGATTATGTTAAAAAGGGATGGGTATTTAAAACGATCGTGAGCAAGGGTATTCAAAATGTTTCCAACTATACCAAGTTCGACCAGGTAAATGTCAATCCCAACCCCTTACTTAAGCCTGAGTCTATCGACAACTACGAGATTTCTGCAAGCGACAAGATCTCAGATGCCTTTACGGCAGATATTGATTTTTTCTACTCGAATGTAAAAGATGTGGTAAATACCTTCCAGGCCAATCACAAATTACAAAATGTGAATATTGGAGAATATGAGATTAAAGGCATCCAAACCAACCTGTATTTCCGGCCACTTAATAAAAAATGGCAGGCATCGCTTAATTATACATATACTGATCCAAAACAAACAAAAGGAATAGAATATGATTCTGACCTTGATACTACGTATATAATCAATACCAACCTGAGAATAGCTGATATTGCCTCGCACAAAGTAAATGCGGTTCTAAATTTCATTTTCCTCAAAAATTTTAATATCAACTTTCGCGCAAACTATGTTAGCAGCAAGAAAGCCGGCCCAGGTACAAGTGTGCGGTTTAACCAAATTCCAACATTCGATGGGTACTTTATAGGAAATATAGCTATCGGCGCCCAAAATTTAATAAAAGGTACAACCCTACAATTTGTTTGCAATAATATTTTTGATAAAGAATACTATAGTCCCGGAATACGTAATGCCGGCGGAGTTCGGTATCCTAATAGCATTCTGCAAATGGGAAGAAATTTTTTCTTAAAAATCAACTATGAATTTTAGAAAGAACTAATGAGAAGGGATAAAACCTGCTTGCATGCATTTTTGGAAAGTATCTACATGATTATGTAGGTAAAAAATAAAGTCGTTTTATTAGCTTTGAAAAAATTTATCCCTTGCAAGTTATACAAGTATTAATATATGAGGATAACGACGATATGCGCGAAGCACTGGTACAATTGATACAACGAACCAACGGCTTCAAATTGTCGGGTGCATATTCAGATTGTATGGCCGTAGAGGCCCAGGTAAAAAAGCTGCAACCGGATGTGATTTTAATGGACATTGATATGCCCGGTCTTTCGGGCATTCAGGCTGTACAAATGATTCGGCACTTTGATTTAGACGTGCAGATATTAATGCTTACGGTTTTCGACACAAATGAGAAAATTTTCAACGCTTTATGCGCGGGTGCGTCAGGCTACCTTCTTAAGAAAACGACACCCTCAAAAATTATTGAAGCTATAAATGACGTTTCCAGCGGTGGTTCTCCTATGACACCCGAAATAGCAAAAAAAGTGCTGGGTCATTTCTCGAGGCAATCATTAAAAACGGAAGAATTTTATAATCTTACCAAACGCGAAAAAGATATTTTATTTTGTCTTACTCAGGGACATAGTTATAAAATGATAGCAACGCAGTTGGAAATAAGTATCGATACTGTCCGTTTTTATATCAAACAAATTTATTTAAAACTCCAGGTGAACTCAGCGCCTGAAGCTATTGCTAAAGCCCTTCGCGAACATATAGTTTGATCTTCTTCTCCCATTTTCTGCATAAGATCTTCCCGAGAGAACAAGACAGCACTTATGAGCCGCAAAGAAGCATAACTGCTCTCAGCTCACATATTGCCTGTCTGCAATTGCTCACTCCAGGAACAAATGATCTTTGTGGAAACTGGTCTTAATTTTGCCGGTATCAGTTTAATACTTTTATGCCTACTGTACTCATTACGGGCGGAACGGGGCTTATAGGGTCTGCACTATCTCAAATGCTGGTTAATAAAGGTTATGAAGTAATTATTCTTACGCGACATAAATCAGCTATCAGCAATCAATCATCAAAACTAACCTATGCAGAATGGAATGTTGAAAAAGAAACCATAGACAAAGATGCTTTTGGCAGGGCAGATTATATTATTCACCTGGCTGGTGCTAATATCGGTGAGAAAAGATGGACAACAAAACGGAAAAAAGAAATTGTTGAAAGCAGAACGAAAAGCGGCGACTTGCTTATAAAAGCATTGAAAGAAAATACAAACCGTGTACAGGCGGTGGTGAGCGCATCTGCAATTGGCTGGTATGGTGCTGATACAAATATATCCCTGCAAAAAGGCTTCAATGAAGATGATCCTTCATCACAGGATTTTCTTGGAAAAACATGCGAACAGTGGGAGCAGGCTATTAAACCTGCAGAAACATTAGGCAAACGTTTGGTAATTATAAGATCAGCAATTGTACTAAGCAACAATGGAGGTGCTTATCCCGAATTTAAGAAGCCTTTAAAATTTGGTATAGCAGCCGTTTTAGGTAAAGGCAATCAAATTATAAGCTGGGTGCATATTGAAGATATTTGCCGCATTTATATTTATGCTTTGGAGAACAACATTAGCGGTACATTCAATGCCACAGCTCCTTACCCGATAAGCAACAAAGAACTCATGCTGAAATTGGCAAAAGCTGTAAGAGGAAAATTTTTTACTCCACTACATGTTCCAACTTTTGTTTTAAAATTAATATTGGGAGAACTATCCATTGAAGTATTAAAAAGTGCAACAATAAGCGATAAAAAAATAAAATCAGCGGGATTTCAATTTTTGTATCCTTCGATTGATGCCGCAATAAACAAGCTGGAAGGGAAGATCTAAGTTTGTATTTGCAACTAGCGTTAAATATGGCAATCCTTTATTTTTGTAATTATCAATTCCTATAAAAAAACATAACCAATTCAGATGAAAAAATTACTTTCTACTAATTATGGCGCCGCCGCATTTAATTTTTCGATGTTAATCCTGAGAGTTAATACAGGTTTATGGATCATAGCGAAACATGGTTTAGATAAACTCCGTCATTTTTCAACCATTCAACCACACTTTTACAATTTCATGGGCATCGGGTCAAACATTTCGTTGATGCTCGCAATTTTTGCGGAATTATTTTGCGGTGCGCTTGTTGTACTTGGTTTATTTACGAGACTTTCAGTAATACCAATCATTATCATGCTTATAGTAGCTGTCTTTGGCGCTAGAGCTGCCCATCCACTCCTTAACAAAGAGCTTGATTTTTTGTACCTGATACCCTTTGTGGTTTTACTTTTTTGCGGACCAGGTCGTATCAGTGTTGATGGATTGATAAACCGGTAGAGTAAAATGATTTAAGCGTTCTTTGAAGTAAATTTTATTTGCGGGAAGAAATCGGTTTATGATTATTAGAGAGTATCGATAAATATTAAAAACTGTAGCAGGCAAATTACGGTGAATGAGTATGCCTGCTACAGAGAAATTTTAATGGTGAGATAAGGAGCTAATACAGCGAGAGTAGCCAGTGAGACGAATAACTTATACTGTAATATTTTCAATCTTAAATTTTATAATGCCCGTAGGGGCCTGCACTTCTGCAATTTCGCCCTTTGCCTTACCGAGTAATCCTTTACCAATAGGTGAACCAACAGAAATTTTTCCTGCCTTGAGATCGGCTTCCTTTTCACCAACGATCTGGTAAGTAACTGTTTTTTTTGTGCTGACGTTGGTAATGGTAACTTTTGTTAGAATTGACACTTTACTCGTATCAATTGTATTTGTATCAACAATACGAGAGGAAGCTAATTGGCTTTCCAGCAGCTTAATTTTAGCTTCCAATATGCCTTGCGTTTCCTTAGCAACATCATATTCGGCATTTTCTTTCAAATCACCTTTTTCACGAGCTTCTGCAATAGCCCTGGAAGCTGCTGGTCTGTCCACTGTTTTCATACGGTGTAGTTCTTCCTTCATGCTCTCGAAAGCTTCTTTTGATACATACATTATGTCACTCATATCATTGATATTTAACAAAAGAGATAAAAAAAATACAACGCCACAGAGCGTGCAGCGTTGCAGGCTACAAAAATATAAAAAAATTATTTTTAAAATCGTAATAGCAGATGAAAATTTTTGATAATCCTTTGGTTTTTAAGACAGTTCAGTCAGAAACATTTTATTTTTTCCAATTTATCCAATATCACTTTAGCCATCAGGTAGTAAGCTTCATGACTATACCCTGCTATATGAGGTGTAATAATTACATTGGATTGATTGTATAACCATTGCAATTGGTCTTTTTCAGGGGGAGTAAGTTTATTTAATTTTTCGTTCTCTAATAC
>DATBFI010000480.1:0-7069 GCA_036558585.1 Chitinophagaceae bacterium | reverse complement strand
GACTATAACATGGCCGGTATTCTTTATTGGGCGTGCAATTTCTGGACAGAGACACCGAATCCGTGGCTTGACGCAGTAACTTTTATTTCGGGGTTTGTATGCAGCGACGGATACGTGTTGAATGGTGAAGGGTCTTTGTTGTACCCGGGAGATTTCATAAAAAGATATACGAATCAGCCCGACGTGGAGGGACCTGTTTCTTCTTTAAGATTTGAACTTCTCAGGGAAGGCATTGAAGACTATGAATACATAAATATGCTGAGAGATATGGGTGAGAGTAAATTTGCAGACTCCGTTGTGCATAATATGGTGATCGATGTGAGCACATTTTCACGTAACCCCGAAGACCTTTATGCCGTCCGCCGGTCTATGGCACTGCGATTAGAAAGGCGGGGTACTAAGTAAGACAATATCCTTTCTCAAATACGATAAAAATTCTAAAATACATCACTAACTTTAGTGTTTCCGGAACTATAATGCTTAACGATTGTCATTGCATTTGAAAACAGAACGCATACCATTATTAAATCCGACCGAATTAGGAAAACATCATTTCGGCGACATGGCTGAATGGAAGCCCTACCATGCGCCTTTTCATTTTAAATTCCACATCAATCGCATTGAAGATTACAGGGAGCACCTGCAGTTCCCTTTACCTCCTCACCGTAAAACAGTTTTCGATTTTATTTTTCTCACACATGGAACCAGCACAAGAAGCAAGGGTTTGAATACCTACACATTTCCGAAAAACACTTTTTTCTTTTTACCTCCTTATCAAATAACCACTCATGAGACAATGAGTGCGGATGCAAAAGGATTTTATTGTCATTTTGATCCCGAAATACTCACCACACGTTTTGGTGAAAAAATTTTGAATGAATTTGCATTTCTGCAATTTATCAGCAATCCCGTTGTTAAAATCAATGATGAATTGTCAATATGGATAACGCAAATTTTGAAAAGATTTGAAAGAGAATATGAAAATAGCGAGTGTATGAGACTTGAAATAGTAAGTGCATATCTTGTTGCCTTATTCCAGGAGTTAAAACCCTTCACAGAGCAAACAGAAAAAATAATTGAAAATTCAGCCTTTCGAATTACACAGCAATACAAAAATGCGCTCACTCAATTTATATATGAAAAACAAAGAGTTTCTGACTATGCAGATTTTTTAGCAGTTTCACCCAATCATTTAAACAAGTGCATCAAATCTGTTACCGGTAAATCGGCACAGGATCTTTTAAACGAAATGATTTTGCTTGAAGTAAAAACGCTTTTAAAGCAAACTGACCTTAGCATCAGTGAGATAGCGTTTAAGATCGGCAAAGAAGATCCTAGTGACTTCAGCAAATTTTTCAGGACCAAAACCGGGCTCACGCCTACAGAATACAGAACAAAGGATTGATTTTTCCTGCTAATTGCTTTTTACTTCCTAACAAACCCCTCCTTCTTCAAACTACTTTCACACTTTCCAAAATCTCTAATGATTACCCCTTCTGGAACAGAGTTAAAGAAGGCAAGTTTTAAAAAGAAACAAAAACAAAAAACTTTTTTGCCATGTACCGCAGGAAACCTACAAATTTCTTTACAGCGTTAAGCTTTGCAATGATCGCAATCTTTTTCTTTATCTCCTCCGCCGCATTTTCGCAGGCCAATATTACAGGCAAGGTGATTGATTCTTCCGGTAATCCACTGGTTGGCGCAACAGTAAAAATTAAAGGAACAAATAAGGCTACTAAAACGAATGAACAGGGTGCTTTTTCATTGGAGAAGATAACGGCAGCTTCGCCTGTACTGGTGGTTTCTTATGTAGGCTTTGCGGATAAGGAAATAAGCGCATCGTCAAGTTCAGAAAATTTGGTGATCACGCTGGCTCAAAAAACGGCAGAAGTCCAGGAAGTGGTTGTTACCGGTGTGTTCGACAAGCGAACTGCTTTACAATCCTCTATTGCCATCAGCACGCTCAAAAGCGATGCTATTTCAAAACTTGCACCCAATAGCGCTGCGGACCTCCTGAGCTATACACCTGGTGTTTATGTTAATTCGGCTGTGGGTGAGATCAATAATACAGTCTTCTCACGCGGAGTAAATGCAAATCAGTTTGCAATTGCCGGCGGCAACGGTTATTATTATGTATCGCTTATGGAGGATGGGTTACCTGTATCCAATCTTTCCTCCGGTAATATAGTGGCGGATTATTTTTATCGTGCGGACGCCACTTTATCACGCCTGGAATCCGTAAGAGGTGGTTCTGCATCTATCACAGGCGCTAACGCTCCTGGTGGTATCTTTAACTATGTTTCTAAAACAGGTCAAACTGCGTTAAATGAAATTACTTATAAGTTCGGCTTAGAGGGTGACGGAAGAAATCCTTACCATCGCCTTGATGCAAATTTCGGAGGTAAATTAGGTCATGGCTGGTTTTATAATGCCGGTGGCTTTTACAGGCATGCTGAGGGCGCTCGCTCACCCGGCTATGCTTTGAACAAAGGAGGCCAGGTAAAAGCTAATCTGGTAAAAACCTTTTCAACCGGCTCAATTAAAATTTTTGCGAAATATCTTAACGATAAGAATGGTTTACCGCAAAATCTTCCGGCTCAGAATTATGACAAACCACAACTGGTTCCGGGTTTTGGAGAGGTGGACACATGGATGCTGCCGAAAGAATCATCAGTACAACCTCTATGGGGTCCTGATAAAACCTATGTTTTCGATCCATCCAATTTATCACATTCAACAGACGCTTCAATTGGTTCTGAGTTGAACCTTAAATTCAAAAAAGGATGGAGCTTAACCAATAATATCAAGCTGGCGCACAAAACTGTTGAACAAAGTTTAACCATTATGTCAAGCCCTACCCGGTTGGATAACTTTTTTACCTATGCTTTAATGGGAATGGTTGGTGCCGGCACTTATACATTCACAGACAGAAATACAAAAAATGTACTCGCATCTGTATCCTCTGCGTTTGATCCTACCGTACCAGGCCCCCCATTTCGTTATAGCATATTAAGTAATAATCTGCCTCCAAATAGTGTGATGGAAAATGGTGTTTTGTTCAACTTTACCAGCTACAGCAAGAGTAAGGTTAATGAAGCAATGGACCAGCTTATTTTCAATAAAAAAGCAGGAAAACATTCTATTTCCTTCGGGACATTCGTAGCATTATCACATGTAGTTACAGATCCTAACGGTACCGGAAACACATCCATCAGACCGATCGAAAATAAACCAATACCGCTTGATATCGTTTGGACGGATGGTTTTACCGGGGCCGTACAACAGGTAACAAATCCGCAGGGTTATGCACAGTTATCTGGCGGAAGGTTTTCATTCAATTTGTATGATGCCAGGCAAACACAGTTATCAGGATTTATTGCTGATGGTATTCAATTATCTCCTAAACTAAACCTTGACTTAGGTGTGCGCTATGATAGAATTACTGTCGATGGCTTCAATAATATAGGAGTTGAAAATCCTAAATCAGCAGATGGAGGAGTGGACAATGATCCCTTAACCTTGTATGATAATTATTATTTTGTAAAAGGTGACGAGATTCCTTACAAAACCACTTTAAACACATGGTCATACTCTGCAGGCATTAATTACCAGATAAACAATGCAAATGCAGTATATGCACGCTATTCAAACGGCCAGAAGTCGCCCGACATGCAATTCTATTTTGACAACTATAATAAACCGGGTGCGATTCCTGAAGCTAAGGCACAGAAAGTGATCCAGATAGAAACCGGTTATAAATTCAAAACAGCAAAGGTTACCGGATCGATCATTCCTTTCTACAGTAAGCTAAGCAATATCCCTGTTTCTTCAATAGGCCAGGATACCACTGGTTTCGCTTATTTCTCGCCCGTTGTTTTTAATACACTCCGGACACTTGGGGTAGAGGCAGAAGCAAATGTGTTCTTCACAAAAAGCTTTAGCGTTAGAGGAAGTATTACGGTACAATCATCAAAAGCAGTTACATGGCAAAGTTGGATCATGGGCGAAAACGGAAAACAGGACGACACGCTTATTAATAACAATGGCAATACCGCTGAAAATGTTCCCAACCTGATGTTCTCAGTTGTTCCTACCTATTCGTACAAAAAAGGCTATGTATTTGCAGCATGGAAATACATGGGAAAAAGAGCGGCGAACATGTCAAATGCATTTTATCTCCCGGGCTTTCATGAGTTCAATGTTGGAGCAGGATATAATATTTCAAAGAAGATAAGTGTTTCCGCCAATATCAATAATCTCTTCAATAATTTCGGAGTAATGAACTGGTCAGCCACTACAGAAAATAGTCTTATTGATGGTTTCTCACATAACAGCTTTACCCCTGAAAGACGTGCGGCAAATCCAAATTCTATTTATTCCGTGCTTGCGATACAACCCAGGGCATATTTTGTATCCGCAACATACAGGTTTTAATTAGAAAATGTATTGTGGGGTATGAGACATTTATTTAGTGTTTATTTTTTGGAGCATTGAACTTCCGACCGATTTACAGTTTACCTGGTTAGAACAATGTCTCAATATCACCATTCTTAATATTATAGCATCTTGTCATGAATCAAACAGCAGCCATCCATATGAACGAAACAATCATTGCTACAAACAAGCCTCTCACAATAGAGCGCAAAGCCGGTGCGGCACAGGCATGGACACTGATATTCGCCATGTTCCTTCCTATCATGGCCATCATTGCATTGGCTCCCGCATTGCCAACACTTATTGCGCACTTTAGCTATATACCCAACTTCGGGGTTTTTGTGCCGATGATATTAACGGCGCCTGCATTGTGTATTGCTATTCTGTCGCCCTTTGCAGGAAGGCTTAGTGATTTATTTGGTCGCCGCCGACTGTTGCTGATCGCAATGTTTTTATATGGCTTTGGCGGTCTTGCTCCCTTCTTCCTCGATAGTTTTTGGGCGGTGATGACGGGCAGGATTCTTTTAGGAATAGCAGAATCATTTATACTTACTATCGGCAATGCATTGCTGGCAGACTACTATCCCCAGGAAGAACGACCCAAATGGCTTTCAATACAGGGAATAGTAGGACCAATACTTGCAGCCCTCATTATGTTTGGAAGTGGTTTTCTTGCAGCAAAGGGCTGGCAATGGCCCTTCATTGTATATGCGCTTGCGTTTCCCATTTTTTTTGCTGCATGGTTTTTCATCTGGGAACCGCAGCATAAAATGACGGAGGGTCATGTGGTAGTTGATATGAAAACTTTCCCCTGGCGTACTGTGCTATGGATAAGTTTTGTAACGCTTGCCACTTCCGTTATTTACTATGTTTTCATTATTCACTTCTCACTGGTATTGACCTCCAACGGCATAACAGATGAAGGCAGAATCGGTGTTATCAGTTCCATTGTAAGCATAACAGTTCCTCTCGGGGCATACATCTACAAACGCCTTTCCGGTCGCTCTATATATTTTCTTTTATTACTGATTTATTTATTAATGGGAATTGGGTACATCGGAATAAGCTTGATGCATACTGAGAAATTTATTATGGCAGCGGCGTTTATACAACAAATAGCAGTAGGTATGACAGTCTCCACACTGGTAGCATGGGCGCTTATGAATTTGCCACCCGAGCACAGAGGATTAGGAATGGGAATCTGGAGTGCAAGCTTTTTTATAGGCCAGTTTATAAATCCGCTGGTGATCGGTTTTATCAATCGTTTTACAGGAGGAATTGTGGGAAGCGTTACTGTGGTAGGTGTGATATGCCTGATAGTAGCAGGTGTTGTGTGGCTGCCGAAGTTTTATATGCAAAGGCAAAGAACGTCATCGCGAATGAGTGAGTTGTAAATGGTGAGTAGTGAGCGAATATTTATTCTAAATATCTCAATATCCCAATATCAATTTTAAAAATTAAATCTCCCCTTTAGGGGGTTTAGGGGGTAACATGACTAATAAAAAACATACCATCAAACGTGGCGTAAGCCTTTACAGTTACCAGGAAGAATTTTTCCTGCAGAAGATGTCGTTGGAAGATTGCATCGCTGCCGTGGCGAAAACCGGCGCTACAGGAATTGAGATCGTCGGCGAACAAAGTATATGGGGATTTCCCAAACTTACCGATGCTTTTGTTGATCAGTGGTTCGGCTGGATGGATAAATATCGTGTAACGCCCGTCTGCCACGACTTTATGCTCGACTATACATTGATCAAAGGAAAATATTTTACAGAAAAAGAAGCATTACAATCTATTATTCGTGATTTGAAATTTGCTAAGCGTCTTGGTTTTAAAATCATGAGAGCTATTGTAAACATCACGCCTGAACTAATGGAAAAAGCTGCGCCATACGCTGAAGAATACGACATTAAAATAGGTATTGAAGTGCATTCGCCCTGGCATATCAATAGTGCATGGATGGCAAGGCATTGGGAAGTAATGGAGAAAACAGGATCGAAGTATCTCGGTTTTGTACCTGATATGGGTGCCTTTACCAAGCGCCTCGCGAGAGTGCAGACAGATCGTATGATAAGAGAAGGTGCCGATCCGAAAATTGTTGAATTCGTTTGTGAACAACATGAAAAAGGTGTGATGGCTGAATACATCATTGCACAGGTAGCACAGATGAGTAAGCGCCCGATTGATATAGCTGTAGCTGAACTTAGCAGGCACAATACCTATTACAATCCTATAGCTTTATTGCAGCACATACCAAGAATTTTTCACATCCACGCCAAGTTTTACGAAATGCTGGATGACGGTACAGAGTACAGCATTCCTTACGACAAGATCATTCCTATTCTGATCGAAGGTGGGTACGATGGTTACTTATCCAGCGAATACGAAGGTAACCGCCATATCCAGGATGCTTTTGAGGTAGATAGTGTTGAACAGGTACGCAGGCAACAGGAAATGTTTAAGAGATTATTGGGAGAGACGCGTGAAACCTCTGCTCCTAAAGGAGTTGAAGCAGCAGCTATGTAACAATAATTTGATTTGGGATGCCGGATGTATGATTTCGGAATAATCCGGGGTCTGTCAAAATCCGAAATCAGCTGAACAATATTATTATAATAAGCATAATAAATGAACG
>DATBFI010000479.1:0-6050 GCA_036558585.1 Chitinophagaceae bacterium | reverse complement strand
TGTAGTACCGTCATTGCGATAAAAATAGATCTTCGAAGGTTTGCCATTTGTATATTCACCACTAAAACAGTCAATGTCGCCATCATGATCAATGTCTACAAAAAAAGGATGGCTCTCGGTGTTAAGAGGAATAGAGAAATTTTTTAAAGGGTTCTCATAATTGTTAATCACAAAAGTCTTCGTCTGAGCTGAAATCTTAAGGCCAAATGCAATTATAAATACAGCAATAGTACAGATTGTGGCAAGTGTATGTTTAAGATTTTGATGTATTGTATTCGGTTTCATAAAAAGATAATTTAAAGTTGTGATCAGGTGTGCTGGTATTGACGTTTTTAAATCTAAATTTTAATTAATCTACACTATTTAATGGTTTGAACAATAATTCTGAGCTAATGCCTAACACACTTCCACAAGTTGTTTTAGAGCCAGCGTTTAAAAATCTTGCTCTTCGTAGCATATCATTGAATACTCGCTGGGTAGGGGTGCTGCCTAAAGGTCTTAGTGCAGGATCCTTTACTGTCATATTACCATCAGTAGAATCTTTATCAAAATCAATTGCATTACCTGTTCCGGCATGCCCGGTTAAGAAGCCTGAAAGGGTTGCTTCTTTTCCATAAAACACGGGATCAACATGGGTAAACCCGGTTTGAGTTTCTCCTCCATGACAGCCCCAGCATGTTTGCAGTGAAAAATTAAATCGTGCTGAATTGTTCCTGATAAATATGGCACGATTTGTAGAGTCGTTGGTGCCATCCCAGTGAAAAGGCTTGGGCGGTTGACCTGTGGGAAAAGCAACATCGCCCGTGGTAGGATTAATTAGTTTGGCAGCCCCACCCAAAAACGGGAAGCCCTGCCATGTTAAAGGTACTTCAAAAGAGTCTCTTTTAATAGTCTTTGAATTTTGGTTCACATAGGCTACCAGTCGTTGCACACTTGCATTATTTACCTGGGCGCAATATTTATCGGCCGGGTTTTGAGCTACTGTATTTTGCTTAAGAAACCCGTTCTTACTCGGGTCTAAAATAAATTCTCTCATTTCCCATATTCCCGGAGTGGCGGTGGAAAGTGTTTGTTCATTAGTGCGCAACTGATCAAGTGAGCTTTGATTCGGTTTGCCGGGGTTGGTTCCACACAAAGCAAACTGCGCTGTTATGTTCTGCAAAGCCTGGTTATATTGACTGCTGCCTACCGTCATATTTTTTAAGGCAAACCATTGCTGCGCCCATGCTTTTATTGCATCACAGGTATTAGGTTTATTAACACCAAATTCAAGTATTACCCCCATCTTTAAAGCCGCATCACACGTAGAATTTATTAAACCGAATACAAACCTGCCTTCACCTACAGCGCTTCCCGGAATACCATGTACTCCACCATCTCTTAAATCAAACCTGTTCACAATGGCAAGTAGTTTAAATGGTGCAAACCGCATATCCAGCTGCCCTGTTGGTGCACCGGCATTTTTACTTTTGGTAAGCCAGGGACTTAGTATTTTACCATTTACGGTGGTACGAGCTGCGACGGTATCCCCATTTACGATCCTGGTACTGGCCCAGTTACTTAACCAGTTTTTTACGAAATCAGAAACCTGTGCATCGGTAGCTATGTGGGAAGGATCTTTAGATGCAAGTTGTCTCATGATTGTGTTAAAGGTCCATGGACCATTAATATTTCCTTTTTGAGTGCAGGAGTTCCATGTACGTGTGGGATCTTCCACTACAGCACGACTGGTAATTGTTGTACAGTGGGTCCTGATGGAATCAATAAAACCAGGAGTCGTAGCGGCGGCGGCACCTGATGAAGCAGCGTCAACATCCAGATCTGAAAGGGCATTTGTTAACCCCGATATTGAAACTACTTCACCTCTCTCTAATTTTTCCAAATCAAAACTCTCGTCAGCATCTGGATCAACAATCATAGCGCGATGCTCAAAACGAACAGGCCTATAGCTGCTTTTTTTCATTTGGGCTGTTATGCCTGATGCTGTTTGCCTGAATTCTTTCAGATCCGCCTGTATTCTTGCGGTATAAAGCCCATCCCCGGCTTTTTTATCATAACCATTTCCATCATCCCTGAAAACGAGATGACCTCCATTTTCAAGTGTTATAAATTTTCCGGAATAATTCTCTTTTGAATAAAAAGCCATTATCAGCAAATGATTATTATCCCCCGGAATTTTTTGAATAAGTACATCTTCAGCAGGAGGAGCTGATCTGCCTGATTCAGGCGCAAATTCAAACTCTTCATCCCCCGTAATAAAAGCATTAAGATTTTCAGCAGTTAATTCTGCGTCAGTTAGTTCCGGAAAATCTTTTTCATACAGGTACGACCACGCTGAAGTATTCAATTTTTTTGCTGACTTGTTAAGATGATTCCACGACACAAGGGCTGTAGTAAAAATTGCAACAGTACACAAAAGCAGGAATTTTTTTGGAGTTTTCATAAATGCTTTTTTTTTAGTAGTATTAATTAAATACAATGGCGTTTTATGCAGAAGGGGTTGTCAAAAACCGAACCAGAATAAAAAATTGTATGCATATGTTTATTAGATGTTTTAATAGTAGTTATTCATCAGGGCAATTGGAAGCGATGCGCGGGGCAGTTATTACTTTGCGGTTTTAAATGATTGGATTTAAGAAGTGAACCAATATCGTACAAATATAAAATTGAACTTCCAATTGCAAAAATCTTCAGGGGATTAAAACAAAGCTAAGTTTTATTTACTTTAAATAAGACAAAAATACTTACTTGTCAAACCTTAGTCAATCCCATAAATTAGGTAGATTTTTGATTCACACTAATGCATTCCAGACAAATGGTATTTTCTATTTCATTGATTCTGCCTGGTTTACAACATACCATCCTTTACCTCATGAGCGAAATGTAAATTTAGCGGTGAAAATAATAAAAAAAACTACATAATCATGTGGGTAGTATGCTGCTCAAGCATATTATTTTATTATCGTGAGTAAATTTAATCACACACCTACTGCTTTTTCGTTCGAACTACATTTTTTTAAAAGGATGAGATAGCTCTTTAAAGGATGAGATACCCCTGCTTCATTTTCTGTTGCCTTACCGGGTACACTGTTGATAAAAAAAAATCGCCACCGTGTTCTCTTATTCTCAACCCTCATCTTATTCTTAACTTCATATTATCCATGCCATTGCCTGTACCAAAAATTGTGATCAAAGATCTTGTTTGTTGTGGTTCATAACTTACTACTGCTTGTTAAGCAGAAATAATTATTTCGTTTGCCGCAGGGGCATTCAAGCGCTGATCAATTTTTAAGGCGCATAATTATGATTTTCAGATTTTTCTGCATACCTTAATTTGTTGTTGATTCCGGCGCACATTCCGTTATACTGTTCATTCAATATCCCTGTTAATTTCTACACCTACTCCTGAACCTAAGTCGATCTTATTTCAAGCCAAAACTAATTGCTGATGAGAAAGTTTGCAACCATCATTGCTTTGGCAATGATCATTCAGTCGCCCGCTTTACCGCAATTACGTAATCTTACCGGCAGGATCATTGAACAAAACGGTGAGCCTGTGGCATTCGCCACCATAAATATAAAAGGCACAAAAAATAGTGTCGCAGCCAACAATGACGGGGTTTTTTACATTAAGGGAAAAACAGGGGATACATTAGTGGTTACTGCTGTGAACTTTGAAACAAAGGAAATCACAATAAATGCTCAATCATATTTTAGTTGCGTTCTAACAAGAACAAGTAATGCTTTACCCAATGTTGCAGTAACAACAGCTTTTGGCATTAAACGGGAACAACGAACAGCACCTTACAGTGCGCAGGTTATCACTTCAGATGAAATAAATATTATTCCCCAAACAAATCTGAATGATGCGCTGGTTGGAAAAATTGCAGGTGTTCAGTTCAGAACGCAATCGGGCGCAAAACTGAACAGTCAAACTTTTGCAAGGGTAAGAGGCGGATTATTGTTAAGCGGTGACGCGGCTCCTGCTTATGTTGTTGACGGAACTATTGTAGCAGATGCTTACGATATTGATCCTTCCATCATCGACAACATTACAATATTAAAAGGCGCCAACGCAACAGCAATATTCGGAGGATTTCCAAATGGCGCAATTGTTATCACCACAAAAAAAGGAGCATACAATAGATCAACCATACAGGTGAACCAGGGAATAACAATGGATAAGGTGGGGCGGCTACCGGAGTTTCAAAATATGTATGCAGGTGGCGGCGTATCGGAATTAATGCAATACACATGGAAGGAAGGAGACCCAGAAGAATGGAAGGCGCTGGACGGAAAATACTTTCACGATTATACAGATGATGCAAGCTGGGGACCAAAAATGGAAGGCCAGGAATATGTTCCCTGGTATGGGTGGGTGCCCGGCACTAAATATTCTTTTAAGACCGCTAACCTTGTTCCGCAGCCCGATAACATAAAAGATTTCTGGGAAACAGGTATGACATCAAACACCAATATCAGTTTTTCAAAATCAGGACAAGATTACAACACACGATTATCCTATACAAAACAAATCATCACAGGCATTATACCTGATTCAAAATCGAACAGGGATATTGTGTCTGGTTACATGAATCTTGATTTGAACAGGTTCATTTCTGCAGGAGTAGATTTTTCTTTCAACACACAAAAAATAAATGGTGACTTTTCCGACGGCTTCATCAATACAACAACAGGAAATTTTTATCAATGGAACCAGCGTGATCTCGATATGGGTATCATGAAAGAATTACGCTCTCTTCTGACACCTATTGGCACTACAGCATCATGGAACTGGCGACATAATCCTCCTGCTTATGACCCCGCAGACCCTGCTTCCTTCTATTGGGTTAATTATTGGTTTAATTTTTACACCTTGCTTGATAACAGAGATTTAACCGAAAGAAGAGACAGGCTATTTGGAAATGCTTACATTAAAGCAAATATCAATCATGATCTCACCATTAAAGGAACCGTGCGAATGGATCATTATAACGATTATTTTGAAAATACTGTTAGCACTATTCTTGTTCCCCTTGTTGCAGAATACCGAACAGGTCAGCAATATCAAAACTCAATGAACTATGAATTGTTGATTACTTATAATAAACTTCTATCGAAAAATCTAAAACTAAATGCTATCGGTGGGGCAAATATCGGCACGTACATCGGTAAAAGTATAGGAGCATATAGCAACGGGGGATTAATTATTCCCAATTTGTATGATATTTCTAACTCCCTTTATCAGCCTTATATTTCAAATGGACGATATGAAGCAAAAAACAATGCCATTTTCGCTTCAGCAGATATCGACTACAAAAAATTTATTGCGGCCAGCTTTACTGCAAGAAAATTATGGAACTCTACATTACCTCAGAACAACAATAGTTTATTTTGTCCGTCGGCCGGATTCTCTTTTATTCCTACTGAATTGATTGATGGTTTGCCATCATGGTTATCCTTCGTAAAAATTTATGGGAGCTGGGGAAGAACACCTCTTGCTTTAGGTATCTATCAAACCAACACATCCTTCTATGTAAACTCTTCCCAGTGGAATGGCAATTTCATGATGAGCGCAGGAGATGTTATTGCTGATGACAAATTAAAAGGAGGGCTGATCACGAGTTACGAAGCAGGCATCAATGTAAAATTATTCAAATCAAGGCTTGGCCTGAATGTGAACTACTATAATGAAACAGCAGGAGATCAACCAATACAAATAAATGTAGATGCAGTCAGCGGTGTAACGGGAAAAGTGATCAATGCGGCAACGGCGAAAAGACAAGGTCTTGAATTTGTAATGAGTGCGATACTAATAAAAACAAAAAATATTTCATGGATAGTCACGAGTACAACCGGATGGTTTTTGAGCAATACCGTTACAAAACTTATTGAAGGGCAGGACAGGGTGCAACCCTACGGCTGGAAGAGCAGCCTCGACAGAAACAGTTTTGCATCGGCATATATGATGCTGGGGAAGAACTGGGGGCAATTAATCGGAGGCGGATTTGCAAGAAATGACGAAGGAGTTCCACTGCTCGATCCTATGA
>DATBFI010000478.1:0-14699 GCA_036558585.1 Chitinophagaceae bacterium | reverse complement strand
CAGTACAAGGGAGTGACACAAGGGACGATGCCATAAAAAACAAGAGCTTGTAACAAAAAATTATTCAACTATTAAAATCATTTATGCATTTAATCTTTGTGCTTTTGGATTTTAAATGGCATGATTTAATCAATCCACAGTTCTACATTGAATTTGGAGGACTCTGGTTATTGCTGTTTGTGATCTTTGCTGAAACAGGATTGTTCGCCGGTTTCTTTTTACCCGGAGATAGTTTACTTTTTGTTGCAGGTATTTACAGTGATGATCTTGCGGGCCAGGTAATTGTAACAGGCAATAGTTTTATTGACCTGCTTATTTTATGGATACTTATATCAATTGCGGGGATTCTGGGTAACTATGTCGGGTATTGGTTCGGTAAAAAAAGCGGCCCATATTTGTATGAAAGAAAAGATACCTTTTTATTCAAGAGGAGATATCTTACACAGGCTCACGATTTTTACGAGCGATATGGCGGATGGGCTATTGTTGCGGCAAGATTTGTGCCTATCATCAGAACCTTTGCCCCGATTGTTGCGGGCATTGTAAAAATGGAGAAAAAGAAATTTACTTTCTTTAATATAATTGGTTGCGCAGCCTGGGTTGCAAGTATGCTTATAGCAGGCCACTTTTTATACCAATGGGTTAAGACCCAGTTTGACATAGATATTAAAGAGCATCTTGAGATGATTATACTTGTGATTGTACTCGTTTCTACTGTGCCTATACTTTTTAAGTTCTTTTTTGGCAAAGAGAAAAAAACCACTGTTTAAAATGCTCATCTATGCAAGAGAAAAAGTACGGAGTATTGTCTCTTCCTGTATTGGTTGCTGCACTCGGTTATTTTGTGGATATCTATGATCTTCTTTTATTCAGCATCATCAGGATCCCTTCACTGAGATCATTTGGCTTAAATGATGATCAAATTGCAACAGATGGTTTGTTCATTCTCAATATTCAAATGGTGGGATTATTGATTGGCGGCATTGTGTGGGGAGTGCTTGGCGATAAAAAAGGACGGCTGAAAGTTTTGTATGCTTCCATCATTTTGTATTCCATTGGAAATATAGCAAATGGTTTTGTACAAAATGTTGATCAATATGCGCTGGTTCGTTTTATAACAGGAATTGGTTTAGCAGGGGAATTGGGTGCGGGCATTACGCTTGTAACTGAACTGCTGCCAAAAGAAAAAAGAGGTATTGGTACCTCGATGGTGGCAGGTATCGGGTTAACGGGTGCTGTTGTTGCGTTCTTTTTGAAGGAAGAATTTCCATGGCGTACATGTTACTTCATTGGGGGTGGTTTGGGATTTATTCTTTTACTCCTTCGGATCGGTGTGCTGGAATCAGGTATGTTCAAAAGTATTCAACATGAAAAAATTTCGAAAGGAAATTTCTTTATGCTCTTTACAAATCGTGAGCGCTTTAGAAAATATTTACTCGCCATATTGATTGGTCTGCCCAACTGGTATGTCATTGGTATATTGATCACTTTCTCAAAAGAGTTTGGTGCAAAAATGAATGTGCAGGGTACGGTAGACCCGGGTAAAGCTGTTATGTATGCATACGCTGCCATTTCCGTGGGAGATATACTGATTGGCTTCGTAAGCAGTTGGTTAAAGAGCCGAAAAAGAGCGCTATATATTTTTTATGTACTCACGGCTATAGGCATTATCTGGTTTTTTAATCTTCAGGGTGCTACTGTCTCAGAATTATACCTTGCCTCTGCACTGCTTGGTTTTGGCACAGGCATGTGGGCGATCTTTGTTACGATGGCTGCCGAACAGTTCGGTACAAACATTCGGGCAACTGTTGCCACCACAGTTCCCAACATGGTGCGGGGTTCACTGGCTTTAATAGTTTCGCCCTTGTTTGAATGGCTGCAAACAAGAGTTGATTATGTAAAAGCAGGATGGATAACAGGAGTTATTGTTTTGATGATAGCCGTTATATGCGCAATCTTTACTGAAGAAACTTATCATAAAGATCTTAATTATCTTGAGGGTGTGGCTGCCGAAGGTGTTCCCGCGTAATGATCTTGTTGATAGCAAAATTATTTAAGGAAAATTAGCGTATGATCAGTAAACTATGTAATGATATCTTTCAGAAAAGTATTGAAGATTATCATAAGCATGATGATATTGATGCGCCTATTGATAATCCCTATCCCGGGAACAGTTTAGAGAACCTGTTTTATCTGAAGAACCGGATCGATACAGTACAATGGCATCTTGAGGATATCATCCGTGATCCAAAAATCAATGCAGAATATGCGCTGCAAATAAAAAGACGCATTGATCATTTAAACCAGAAAAGAACGGACATAGTGGAAGATATTGACAGTTGGTTTTTGCATCAATTCCGCGAAATAAAGCCACTGCCTGATGCTACCATCAATACGGAAAGCCCCGCGTGGGCTATTGACCGTCTTTCAATCCTTGCATTAAAGATATACCACATGCAGATAGAAGTAAACCGTGCTGATGCTGAAGAGAAACATAAAAAAGCCAGTACACAAAAGCTTGCCATCCTGCTTTCGCAGCGTGAGGATCTTTCTGCTGCAATTGATCAGTTGCTGGATGACATTAAACATGGCCGGAAGTATATGAAAGTATATCGCCAAATGAAAATGTATAATGATGAAACCCTGAATCCCGTTTTATACCAGCAAAAAAATAGATCGTTTTGACAAAGCCGAGACATGTACTGGTATTTCGATTTTCTTCACTCGGTGATGTAGCGATGACTGTTCCTGTAATCAAACTATTGCTGCAACAACATCCCGGTTTGTATGTGACAATGGTCTCTACGCAACATGTAGAGCCGTTGTTTGAAGGCCTGGAACGATTTCATTTTCATGGAGCCGATTTAAAGAACAGGCATAAAGGTGTAGCAGGATTATACCGTTTATACAAGGATTTAAAAAGGATGTATGCCTTTGATTCAATTGCTGATCTTCATGACGTGTTGCGGACAAAGCTGCTCCGATCCTTTTTCACTTTTTCCAAAAAACCAATTGCTGTAATCAATAAGGGAAGAAGAGAAAAAAAACAAGCCACACGTCAACAAAATAAAATCCTGCGACCGTTAAAATCCACCTTTGAACGTTATGCTGATGTATTTGCAGCCCTTGATTTGCCCGTATTGTTAAATAGAGAAGGAGGCATCATAAAAACTAAGGTTGCGGAAGATATGTTCCTATTGAAGCAACATGGTTATTCTTTAATAGGTATTGCACCTTTTGCTCAATACCTGGAAAAAATGTACCCGATCATGAAAATGAAAGAGGTATTAAAATTATTATTACAACATTCACAACTTAAAATTTTTTTATTTGGTGGTAAAAGTGACGCTCCTCTATTGCAGCAATGGGAGGCCGAATTCCCCGGCATACAATCAATGGCGGCTAAAATGACCTTTCAAAAGGAATTGCACGCAATAGCGCAACTTGATCTTATGGTCAGCATGGACTCTGCCAATATGCACTTTGCGTCTTTGTATGGGGTACCTGTAGTTTCTGTTTGGGGTGGAACACATCCCTGGCTCGGCTTCTATGGCTGGGGGCAGCCAGAAACTAATGCCGTACAGGTTGATCTTGAGTGCAGGCCTTCATCTGTGTTTGGCAATAAGTTATGCCCACGTGAAGATTTAGCCTGTATGAATTTAATTTCACCTATAATGGTTTACGATAAAATTATTAAGGTATTAAATAGATAATTTCCGAACATTATTTAAATAGTTAGAAAGGCTGGAGCTGCTTTATTTTACTGTTTATTATTTATTATTTTAAAAGTCCAACGTTTTTTTTAAACCGCTGCTTTGCTGCTGTCTGGTATTTCAATTCCTGCCCGCTGGCAAGAGAAACTAATGTTTGGAAAATCGTAAATAGTAATCAGCAAATCATAAATCAACCACAAACATGTCATGAAGTTTCTCATCATTCGTTTTTCTTCCATCGGCGATATTGTGCTTACCACACCGGTTGTACGTTGTTTAAAACAACAACTTAAAAATGCTGAAGTACATTATCTCACTAAAAAAACTTACAGCACAATTGTTGAGAATAATCCATTTGTTGATAAAGTTCACTTACTTCAGGATGACCGGAGGCAAATGATCCGATTGCTTAAAAAAGAAAACTTTGATTATATAATTGACCTCCATAACAACCTGCGGGCGCTACACATAAAACTGGCCTTGAGAAATATCATAAGCTTTTCCTTTAATAAATTGAATTACGAAAAGTGGCTGCTTACGGCACTTAAAATAAACAAACTTCCCAAAATGCATATTGTTGACCGATACATGGAAACAGTATATGCTTTTGGGATAAAAAATGACGGCAAAGGCCTTGATTATTTTATTCCAAAAAAAGATATTGTACCAATTGAGCAGTTACCGCTTACTCATCGGTTTGGATATATAGGCATTGTAATTGGTGCGGCACTAAATACAAAAAAACTTCCTTTACATAAATTGAAAGAACTATGTATAAAAATTGGTCTCCCTGTCATCTTACTGGGCGGGCCTGAAGATAAGGCTGATGGAGACGAAATTTCGGCTGTTGATCCAATAACGGTTTACAATGCCTGCGGTAAGTTCAGCATTAATGAAAGCGCCGATCTTGTACGCCGGTCAAAACTTATCATTAGCCATGATACAGGACTCATGCATATTGCAGCAGCCTTTCGCAAACCGGTAATTTCTGTTTGGGGCAATACTGTACCAGAGTTTGGAATGGAGCCATACTATGGGAAATTCGAAATTCAAAATTCGAAAGTCGAAATTTTGAATTTGCCTTGCCGCCCTTGCAGTAAAATTGGCTACAAAAAATGTCCGCTTGAACATTTTAAATGTATGGAGCTGCATAGTATGGATACTATTAAAGAGAGGGTAAGAGAAATAACAGGAAATAGATAATTGGTTCGATTTGTTAATGAAATGAAGAAAGGCATCGGGAACTATCAACTGAAACGCTAAATCTCGCGGGGATTCTGCATTTTTGCAATAATTATTATAATTATGAAAAAAATATCAGGTCTTACTATAAGTTTAGTAGTACTATGCTTTATGGTAAAGGCGCAGGATAAAAAAGACTCTTCTATAAAAAAAACTGCTGCAAGTATTTGTAATTGCCTTGAAAAAAATCATATGGAAAATGCCGGGAGTCAGGCTGAGATGCAGCAAATATTTCTTCAATGCATGCTTGATTCTGCAGCTTCAGTAATGGGAGATGTTATTCTTAATTCAGAGAGCGGTGACTATAAACAAGCTGGTGAAGAGTTTGCACAAAAGATCGCAATGGAGCTTGTAAACAGCGGTTGCAAACCTTTTATGCAAATGTCATTGAAACTTGCGCAGGGCGGTAGTTTAGGAGAATTGAACCAGGAGGATGCTTCTGTAAAAAGCAGTGATGGAGTTGTTACCAAAGTAGAAGAAAAAGATTTTTTGTATATCACCGTCAAAACAACAGCGGGCAGAGAAATTACACTGATCTATCTTGATTATGTTGATGGTTCTGATGATTGGGTGAAGGACGCTCAAAATAAATTGAAGAATAAAAAGGTGACAGTCAAATGGACCGAGGAGGAGGTGTATCAACCGAAGATCAGGGATTTTACAAACGTCAAAATGCTGAAAGACCTGAAAATATTTAAAGAGTAAAACCTGGACCTCTAAAAGTTAAACTAAAAAGACATTCACTGATAATTATTGGTTCCCAGCCTTATTTAGTAATATAAATTTTCTGCTGCATTGTATTTTTTCCAATAAGCTCTGCTATATACATGCCCGGAGTAATTGAACCAAGATGCAAAGTTGTTCTTCCGGTTACGCCTGAAATATCTTTACGCATTACTTCGTGTCCTGACATATCGATCAATCTTACTATTTGAAATGCGTCTTTCAGTACAAGTGTAATGGTGCGGTTATCAACTAAAGTAGGATATATATAAGTAGCCGTTTGGGAAATAATGCTATCCGGTGACGATTGCGCTAAACTGGTTTGAACGGTTATTCTGTAAACATTACCATTCCTTGTAGAACTAAATAATTCTCCTGTTTCATCTTCTCCGAAAGATACCAGACCCTGGGGCACATTTTTCTGCAGGTAAACATCCCATCCGCCGGCATTGTTTGATTTTAATTTCCATGCATTCCCCGAAATATAATCAGCACATATATAGTAACCCCGCAATTGTTGGAAAGCCGAACCCCGGTAAACATAACCACCAATGATACAAGCTCCTCCATCGGTAGCATTATGATGATATTGAAAAATGGGCAAGTCATAATTGCTTGCGTTTCGACAATTAGACGTGTTATAGGCATCGTTACCTTCATAACAACGCCAGGCGTAATTTGAACCGGCAGATTGAGGTGGTTTAATGAAATCAACTTCTTCCCATGTATTCTGGCCTACATCCCCAATCCACATATTACCATTTTTCCTATCGAAGCTCCATTTCCACGGGTTACGCAAACCCAGTGCCCATACACTATGAAGCATCTTTGGATCATTCACAAATGGATTATCAGGTGGAATTTGGTAATAAGGAGCATTTGTAACATTTATATCTATGCGATGCATTTTTCCGAAAGGCGACTGTCCATTCTGTGCGTTATTGAAGGGATCGCCTTCGCCGCCGCCATCGCCAATAGAAATATATAGGTAACCATCTTTTCCAAACTGTAAGGTGCCGCCATTGTGATTGGTTTGCCCGCCTGGTTTGGGATATGAAAATAATATAACTCCGGAATTCGGATCTGCCACATTAGGATTCGTTGCACTGACATGGTAACGTGCCAGGGTAACATTAAAGTTTAGTGCTGAATAATAAATAAAGAAGTAGCCACTTTGTTTGTAATTAGGAGGGAAGGCAACGCTCAATAAACCTGCTTCATTGCCATCGTATTTAACTATGCTGCTTACATTTAGGAAAGGTTTCCTGAGTAAACGGCCATTCCTATATATTCTGATCGTCCCTGATTGCTCAACAATGAATAATCTTTTAGAGTCATCCCCTGCATTTTTTATATCGACAGGAGATGTAAGCCCCTGAGCTATTCTATTAAAACCGAGTGTTGGCTGTGCTATTAAATAATTGGCACATATAGCGAAGAAAAAAATGAGAATAAGAAAAATTTTCTTCTCAATTTTTGCAGTTAGCTGTGATAGTGTCGTCATAGGAAGTTATTAATTAAACACAACGAAGTGATGCAAGTAATTTTAGTTCCCTGTCGAACAAACAATCCTAAATATCAGGTAATAAAATCACTTACATATTCCTCAGAAGGTTTGCAAATATTATACCACCACTAAAGGGAAAAAGCTGATGATACTGATCGGGGAATAAAAAAGAAAGGCTGAAGATTCCAGCCTCTTTAAACATATTGCGATAAAAAATAATTACAAAGTCTTTAATACATCATTCATAGAGCGAACTGCATCAGCACTTTTATTAAATGTTGCTTTCTCCTCTTCATTCAAATCAAATTCAACAATTTTTTCCCAGCCGTTTTTACCTATCACGACCGGCACACCAAGACAAATATCTTTTTGCCCATATTCACCCGCAAGGTTTACGCAGCAGGCAAATAATTTTTTTTCATCTCTTACTATGCTTTTCACCAAAGCTGCTCCTGCAGCCCCGGGTGCATACCATGCTGAAGTACCAATAAGTTTGGTTAATGTAGCACCACCAACCATTGTATCAGCAACAATTTGTTTTTGTTGTTCTCCACTCAGGTATTTTGTTACGGGAATACTGTTCCATGTTGCAAAACGGATCAACGGGATCATTGTCGTGTCACCATGACCTCCAATTACTATTGCATTTAAATCAGAAGGACTGCACCCCAGGCGCAGGCTTAACTGGTATTTGAAACGTGCACTATCCAAAATTCCCCCCATACCGATCAGGCGGTTTTTTGGTAAGCCAGTTGATTGCAGGGCAAGATGTGTCATCGTATCCATTGGATTTGAAATAACAATGATGATAACATCCTTCGAATATTTGAGAATATTTTCAGCGACGCCTCTAACAATACCTGCATTTGTACCGATAAGTTCTTCACGAGTCATCCCGGGCTTACGCGGTATTCCGGAAGTGATCACCGCAACATCAGAACCGGCAGTTTTGGAATAATCATTCGTCGAACCTGTAACACGTGTATCAAATCCAAGCAGTGCCGCGGTCTGCATCATATCCTGGGCTTTGCCCTCCGCAAGACCCTCTTTAATATCCAATAAAACAAGTTCTTCGCATAAAGCTGCGCGTGCAATATTATCGGCACAGGTAGCACCAACTGCACCCGCACCTACAACGGTAACTTTCATGTACTGTTTATTTGAGTGAGGAAATTTATTTGCGCTGCAAAGATATAGGAAGCGAGATTTCTGATTTACGATTTTTATCTATGAGCGCCCTCACTGCCGGTACATAATTGCTTTTTCACTTATTGCGTCGTTCTTAATTAAAGATGAAGTAATTGTAAAATGGTATCAGGTTCAGTGCCTCCGTCATAAGTTTGCACCAGTTTCCCTTTTCTATTGTAAACGGCAATAAATGGAGTATACTTTACCCGGTAAAAGGACGGCACATAATATTTTGTATCACGCCCCACTCTTATATTTTTTGCATTGAGCAATTTATATTCCTCAGCAAAAGATTTTATATTAGCCACTGAATCATAACTCACCCAAACAAAGAACACTTCTTTAAACTGATTCAATTTTTCCTGAAACTCGTGTGCTGTCAACTGGCAGTGTCCGCAATCAGGACGGAAATAAATAATTACAACAGGCTTGTTGCGTGGTAACGCTTCTTTATTAAACCATGTGCTGTCCGTTTGCAAAATAGTAAAGGCGGGAATGGTTGAATCTTTCCGGTAAGGTGGAACAGAATCGTATGCCTGTGCATGAACAGCAGTAGAAAAACAACAAATAAATACAGCAACAACCAGTTGTTTCATTATGGAATATTTTATCAAAGATGAGCGAAATTAACTGTGGTTAATAAATGAGCATGTTAATATTTTTATTGATTGTTTGACAATTCGAATGCATGAAGGCTGGATTGAAAGAGGAACGATGAACGGAATCCACCTTAGGCGGAACAGGTGAAGCCATGAGAACTTCAGCGAATACCAAAATAAAAAAACCACCACAAAATGTGGTGGTTGCTATAATTTATTGTGCGTATAAACCGTCAAAGGCTTTCTTCACCTACTACTTCAAATTCAATCTCGGCAATCTTCCCGTTACCAAAATCTATGGAAGCTTTGTAAGTACCGAGTTCTTTTACATCGTCTGTAATGGTAACACGTTTGCGATCTATTTCGTAGCCTTTCTGATCACGGATAGCACGTGCAATTTGTAAAGGCGTTACGCTGCCAAAGATCTTTCCGCTGGTTCCTGTTTTTGCGCCAATCTTCACAGGGGATTCTTTTAATACATCAGTTACCTTGCTGATTTCAGCAAGCATCGAAGCTTCTTTTTTGCTTTTTACTTTAAGGCGTTCCTCCAGTCGCTTCAGGTTGGAAGGATTGGCTTCAACCGCATATTTTTTTGGTATCAGGTAATTACGCGCATAACCATTTTTTACCTTAACCAATTCATTTGCCTGGCCAAGTGTGTCTATATCCTGTATTAATATTACTTGCATGATTATTTATTTTAGTTCCCATGGGCCCAATCATTTTCGATAAGACTGTCATTCCACTTTTGTGGAAATTAGGGAATGGTTACTATTATAGTTGAGAGTAGTGAATTGTGATAGCAATAATTAGTAGTGACCCGATTAATTACCCGCCACTATCATTCACACTCACTATTTTAAAAGATCCGTTACATATGGTAACAACGCCATTTGTCGGGCCTTTTTAATAGCGTCGGCTACTTTGCGCTGATACTTTAAAGAATTACCGCTTAAACGACGCGGCAGGATCTTACCCTGTTCGTTAATAAATTTTTTTAAAAACTCAACATCTTTGTAATCGATGTACTTTATACCGTACTTTTCAAAGCGGCTAAACTTCTTTTTAGGTTTCTCCTGCTTGATCGCGGTTAAATATTTGATCTCACTCGCTTTCGCCATAAATTATACCTCCGCTACTTTTTCAATTCCAGTAGGTACGCCACTTCTCTTTTTGGCATTGTACTCGACGGCGTATCTATCGAGTGAAGTTACCATGTGACGCATAATTTGCTCGTCACGTAAAATCTGGATCTTTAACTTCTCATTGAAGTTGGATGGCGCACTATATTCCAAAACCCAGTAAATGCCTGTGGTTTTTTTGTGGATGGGGTACGCCAGTGATTTCAATCCCCAGGGTTGGCTGTGCACTACCTTTCCACCGTTTTCTGTTACAAAATCGGCGTATTTTTTCTGGGCCGCTTTAAATTCGTCCTCAGAGAGCACAGGGGTAAAAATCACCATCAATTCGTAATTGTTCATTGTCCCTGTTTTTGCCTGTCTGCCGACAGGTAGATGAATAAATAATTTTAGGGCGGCAAAGGTAGGGGAAAGATTGCAGACTTGCGGTTGCAAATTGCGGATTTTTGGGCAGATTTTTTTTATAGACCGGCTTTAACAATTTTCGCCTGCACGAAAATACCATTAGTTCTATTTTTTATGAGCCCTTAGTGTTCAGTACAGGCAGGCATCACCTGCAGGGCCTGTGCCGATCCATATCGCGTAACACATGCAAGCAATCCACAGCATAATTATTTTTGAGGGATGTTACCATGATTCCTGATATATTTAGCAACATCACCTACAGGGGCAATCCATATTCTATTTGCAGGATTTTGTACATATTCAAGCAACTGTTTCAGCATTGCAAGACGAGTAGTTTGAACACCTGATGTGCCCATCTCATGACCTGCCAGCACCAACCACTGGCCCGTCTTCTTTGCTTCTTCAATTAATGGTAATATCTCATCAAAGTTTTTTCCATCCATTTCAATCCCGCTTATCTGTGCCAGATCGCAGAAAGCAGGATCATTCATTGCCTCATCACGCCAGCCACGTCCTGAAATAAACAGTTCCGATACAAGTGGAACATAGCTTTTTGTATTGATCCCCCGTCCAATAAACTTTTGTCCGCAGGGGTAAGCAAATACTTCAGGCTTTACGTTCAGTAATTGCTGAATGAGATTATTACATTTCATCATCTCATTCCGCATGCTATCCAGGTTATAATTTTCCAATGCATTTTTTCTTGACCACGAAAAGTTACCTGTGCATGGATGTGTAAACGTATGGTTTCCTATCTCATGCCCGTTTGCTACTGCCTGCTTCCAGCCATTAATGCGTTCCTCAACCGCGGAAGGAACGACGAAGAAAGTGGCTTTTATTCCAAACTGATCTAGCAAAGCAGTTCCTGAATCTACCTGGCTCAGGCGGGCATCGTCAAAGCTTAAACTTAATGCGGCCTGTTTGCCCTCAGGCCATGTAAAAGAAGCAATACTTGTTTGCTGAGCAAGGGTTACTTTACCAAATAACATAATAATTGCAGCTATAAAAAAAGTATTTAATGTTCGCGCTTTTCTTTCGAAGCGAATTGCAGATGAACCCCAGGTTGATTTCATAGAATAAAATTATGGTAATAACAATCATATTGTGTGTGAATGCAGCATTCTCCGCGATAAAATTTGCCATTTGGACATTATCCGTTAACAAAAAATTTAGACTATGCTGTAACATTCAAAACATTGTTACGTATAACAGGTGTACTTTTAATGCACGATAGAAACACTGTTTATGACAGAACGGGAATACAACGAATGTGTAAATCAATATGCGGATAACGTTTTTCGCTTCATTGTTAAAAATTTGCGGCATGAAGAGGACGCTAAAGATATTGTACAGAGCGCGTTTGAAAAATTATGGCGGAATAAGGATATTGTTGAAACCAGCAAGAGCAAATCATATTTGTTTACAGTGGCTTATAACCAAATGATTGATCATTTAAGAAAGGTTAAACGAATACAACTGAAAGATGAATTTCATGCAGAAACAAAAGTGCACCATCAGCCGGCTCATCAAATGAAGAAAGCTTTGCAGGAAGCATTGAACCGGTTGAATGAAGTGCAAAAAAGTTTAGTGATGCTTAAAGATTACGAGGGATACAGTTATGAGGAAATAGGACATATAACGGGCCTGAATGAATCACAGGTAAAAGTGTATTTGCATCGGGCAAGGCTGGCTTTGAGAAATTATTTGGTGAGTCCTGAAAATGTGATGTAAAAAAATGAATTATGAACACAATTAACAGACATAATTACGAAGAGCTCTTCCTGATGTACGTTGATAACGAATTAACCAGCGAACAACGTGCAGAAGTGGAATTGTTTGTGCAGCAAAACCTCGATTTGCAAAAAGAATTTGAAATGCTGCAACAAACAAAGCTTACAACAGATGAAGAAATTTTGTTTGCGCATAAAACCGATCTGCTTAAAATAAAAGATAGCATTGGCATTGATAATTATGAAGAATTCTTTTTATTATATATAGATAATGAATTAAATGAAAGCGGCAAAGAGGCAGTAGAAAAATTTGTTTTACAGCACCCGCAATTACAGGATGAATTCACCTTACTAAAGCAAACCGTATTACCACAGGAGAAAATAACATTTTCGAATAAAAAATCATTATACAGAAAAGAAGACAGAAGGGTGATCCCGTACTGGGCAAGAATTGCAGCAGCCGCAGCATTTATTGGCATCACCGCAATGGTTTGGTGGATTGTACCTAATAATAGTATCAATAATAATGACATTACTATAGCAACAGAGAAGCTAAAAAAGCAAACTGTAAAGCCTGATCAAAATGTAAAGCAGGATACAACTGTGCAGCCTCTTATACAAACACCGGCTGATTCAAATAAAGAACTGGCTGAAACCAGGCAAACAGAGAATAAAAAAAATAATAAATCAGCGATAGCAAACCCGGAAAAGAAGATCGGGGTTAAACCTGCAGAAAAAAGTATACAGGAAGAAAACAAAGATTTTGCTTTAAATAAGAGGAAAAATAAAAAAGCACCCAATCAGGAACCAAAAGACACAATATCTGCAGATAGAGATAAGCCTGTTGTAAAAAACGAACCTCTTATTGCAGATATCAATACAGAGAACGATAATCCGGGTAAAGATCCTTTGGAACAGGCCAAATCGATAAATGCCATAAATACCCCTAATCTGAATACTCTTGTTCAGCCCGCAGTGTATAAAGAATTGAACACAAACGATGATGACAATCTTCAAAGCTCTTTATATATCGGCAATATGGAACTAAATAAAAACAAAGTACGTGGCATTATGAAAAAAGTGGGAGGACTATTTGCAGGAAAATCAAAAAAATCATCTGATGAAAAAGGTAAACTGCAGGTTGCCGGTTTTGAACTAAATACGAATTAATACTTACAATTTTTTAATCACAGAATATGAAGCGCGTTATTTATACAGTAGCAGCATTAATGCTGACAGCATCAGGATTTGCCCAAAAGGATACGACAAAACCCCATGAGCCCGATACTATAAAAGTTGGAAATTTTATAATAATAAAAAAGGATAAATCCTCCAATACTTATGATACCTCCAATAAAAATACCCAGGTTTTAGTTGATATAGGCTCGGGTGAAGGAAGTTATCACCACCATCACCGTTCCATTATTAGTACCAATTGGTTGATCTTTGATCTTGGCTTTGCAAACTGGAGAGATAAAACCGTCTACGGATCACCGGAAGCAAATGAATATCTCAATGCGCAGGGTGGTGCACATTTTACAAGCAGCGACCTGGATTTAAAGAACAGTAAAACATCCAATGTAAATATTTGGTTGTTCATGCAAAAATTAAATGTTATCAGTCACGTCGTTAATCTTAAGTATGGTATTGGTATCGAAATGTATAACTGGCGATACGAAACGAACATCACCTACCATAAAAACCCTGCATACATTTTCAGAGACACTGTTGAATTTTCAAAAAATAAACTCGCCACAGATTACGTAACTATTCCCTTTATGATAAACATTGATCCCTTCACGCACAGACGGCAGAGTCTAAGTTTCAGTGTGGGCATCAGTGTAGGTTACCTGTATAACAGCCGCAACAAACAGGTAAGTGATGAACGAGGCAAACAAAAAATACATGGTGATTTCGACCTCGATCCCTGGCGAGTTGCGTATGTAGGAGAAATTGGTCTGGGTCCTGTTCGTGTATACGGAAGTTACAGCATAAACAATCTTTATGAGCATGGAGTAGTACAATATCCTTATGCAGTTGGTTTAAGATTTAGCAATTGGTAAAATTCAGAAAGAGTTTCCCGTTTTGTGCATTAAGGGCTTTGGGTTTTCCCGAAGCCTTTTTGCGTTTGAGATCCATTTCATTTTTTATGTACCAGGCAGTGGTACTTTATTAAACCGGTTAATGATTTGAAAAAGTTCAGTAAAATCGAACTCGTGCAATACCGATTTAGGCATATCCACAACGTGTTCCTGATAAAAATTCCTGTCGGCAAACATCAAAACCAATAAACGACAACCATTAACTCTCTCCGTTATCTTTGCCGCGAAAAAATGTCTTCATGGTCAAAGAAAAAATTTTAGTAATTGGTGCTTCAGGCCAGATAGGAGTTGAATTAACACTTGCCCTTAGAAAAATTTACGGTAATGCGGGTGTGGTCGCCTCTGATCTTC
>DATBFI010000477.1:0-7138 GCA_036558585.1 Chitinophagaceae bacterium | reverse complement strand
GGCATGGTCCCATAAATGGCAACCAGTAACGAACGACGATAATATCGGGTTTCAGATTTTTTAATTCATTCCCTACCTGTATCCAGTTTAATGGATACACCGAATTGATGCAAACTTTTATTTTGATATCGGTTGGCGCAGGCTCGCTTGAATATTGTGTTGTGCCTGGAAAAAGAAAATTTGGATATTGCAGGGAGAAAGTATAAATGGTCGTATCATCACCCTCATGTTGAAAAGCACGCGCAAGTCTTTCATCAAAAGAAGCAAGTCCGCCACGCAAAGGATGAGCAGGCCCGATGATGATGATATTCATAATAATGAAGGTGGTGTTATTAACTGAAGACCCGATATATTTATAAAATGCTTTTCATTTAAAGTAGCGAGCGGGTAACTATAACTTTTTGCTGTTGCAGCTATTGCAAGGTCTTTAAATTCAATATTTATTCCCAAAGACTTTAAAAGTTTTTGAATAGATACAGCTTCAAAGCTTACCGGGGTAGTGAAAGGAAGTATAAGGAAATCAGCAAATAAATTATCCCAAAAAATCTTTTGTTGAGGAGTGCAACCAGTATAAATTTCAAAGTGAGCAATAGCAGGTAATACAAAACCGGGATAAGTCAAAGATAAAAATGGAAAGAAAGTTACCTTTTTATTCCTGTTTCTGAAATATTGAATTAATACAGAAGCATCAAGGCAAACTAAACCTTCCATTTACGCATCCATTTATTTATTTTTTCATATTCCTTTGCCTGCTTTTTCGTCATTGTTGGGCCGTTAAGAAGCTTTTCATATAACTCAAGTTGTTTTTTTGTGGGTTCCTTTTTTTCTTTCCTTGTTTTCAAAATTGTTGCGCCCATTGTGATATTTTTTTTCCAAAATTACTTAATTCCCAACTTATCCTCGATGAGGTATGCATTTCTCTCCGGCGCATTTCTTGAAATAAGCTCTGCCACAAAACCCGCAAGAAATAATTGCATACCGATGATCATAGCAACAAGTGCTATGTAAAATGCAGGCCTGTTGGTCAACGCAAAGTTTTTATCTGTCAGTTTTGCCACGATCAAATAAATGCTGATCCCAAAACCTAAAAGGAAACAAAGCGTTCCATATAAACCAAAAAAGTGCATAGGCCTTTTGCCAAAGCGACCGACAAAGGCAAGTGTAAGCAGGTCAAGAAAGCCATTGATAAACCGGTTCCAGCCAAATTTTGTAACGCCATATTTCCTGGGTCTGTGCTCAACAATTTTTTCGCCAATTTTTTTAAAGCCCGCCAGTTTCGCAAGCACAGGAATATAACGGTGCATTTCACCGTATACTTCCACACTTTTTACAACTTTATTTTTGTATGCTTTGAGGCCGCAATTAAAATCATGAAGTCTTATTCCGGACATCCTGCGCGCAGCTGAATTAAAAATTTTAGAAGGAAGATTTTTTGTTAATCTGTTATCGAAGCGTCTTTTTTTCCATCCGCTTATGAGGTCATAATCATTCTCAATAACCATACGGCGTAGTTCAGGAATTTCATCCGGTGAATCCTGCATATCGGCATCCATTGTAATAACTACATCGCCTTTTGCAGCTTTAAAGCCCTCATTCAATGCTGCAGATTTGCCATAATTGCGCTGAAATCTTATGCCTTTGAAATGAGCATTGTTGCATGCAATTTGCCGGATCACATTCCAGCTATAATCCGTACTGCCATCATCCACCATGATCACTTCATAACTAAGATCGTGTTCAGTTACGACACGCACGATCCAGCTTGATAATTCCGGTAAAGATTCTTCCTCGTTAAATAATGGAATGACTATAGATACATCCATGCTCCGATACTACATTTGTTGTTGAGCGAATGGCCCTTGCGGATTCTTCTTTGCTATTGCCGCGCCAATTAAAGATGAAACGCAACCCAGTATGGCAAATATTACAAGAATCCCGCCAATAGCAAAAGGAAGAAAAAATTTCCTTGCCATGTCAAGACCTGTCTGCATTTGTTCTTCCGATAAATTTTTTGATGCCATCTCTTTTTTTGCCATCTCAAGTGACTTATCTACAATATCAGGAAAAAGGAATTTCACAGCAATAAAAGTATACACAGCCAACAGGGCAGCCACTACTGCAGTTGTTTTAAAGCCATGTGCAAATACATTTCCAAAGGTTACATTGCCATTCATTTGTTTGGCATATGAAATACAGCTCCATATAATTCCACCTATAAGAATTATATACTGCAAATAACTTAAACTCTTATTTTGCATTTGGCCAGTGAAGTATATAATCAGGCCAAGAACAATAAGAAGAAGAGTTATAATAACTCCTTTCGAAACAGAAGAGGTAACTTTTTGTTCCATAAAATTTATTTATTCAAAATTAAGCTTCCTTTTGTGTATATGCCTATTGCTTTTCCTTTCAGGGATTTATTTATAAAAGCTGAATTATACGATTTGCTTTTGATTGATCCTTTGGCAAATGTGCTTTCATCTTCGGTATTAAATAATGTTATTTCTGCTGGTTGCTCTTCTGCAATTGTTGCCGGAGAAAGATTAAAAATTTTTCTTGCGTTTACAGAAAAAAGAGCTGCTATTCTTGATGCAGTTAACCCCGGGAGTACTGTTTGCACTGCGGCAAAGGCAGTTTGTAATCCTGTCATACCGTTCTTTGCATATTCAAACTCACGAGTCTTGCTATCCCATTCCTGCGGGAGATGATGTGTAGCTATGCAATCTACCAAACCATTTTTTACAGCTTCCCGTAATGCCATCATATCGGCTCTTGATCGCAGAGGCGGATTTACTTTTAAATTGGTGTCATACCCCTGCAGATCTTCATCACAGAAAAAAAGATGATATGGAGTGACGGAACAGGTTACCTGCAAGCCAGCATCCTTTGCTCTTTTAATATACTCAAGAGATCTTGCGGTTGTTACCCCGGTAAAATGCAATTTTGAATCAGCATAACGTGTGAGTTTTATATCCCGGGCTACCATTAATTCTTCAGCCATTGCGGGAATTCCCGGTAAACCAAGTCGCGTAGATATGATGCCTTCATTCATTAATCCAAACTCACCAATGGTTTTATCAATTGGCACTTGTATCACCACTCCATTAAACGCTTTTACGTATTGAAGCGCTTTTACCATTAATCCTGCAGATTGCACGGGATTAGTTCCATCAGTAAACGCAACTGCACCGCTGGTATACATATCATACATTTCAGCAAGTTCCTTTCCTTCGCAGGATTTTGTAATAGCACCCAGGGGATGTATATGAACAGGCAATGGTTTTGATTTTTGAACAATATATTCAACCTGGCTTTTATTGTGAATGAAAGGACTTGTATTTGGCAAAGTAAAAACCTGTGTATACCCTCCGGCAACAGCAGCAGCAGCACCGGTTTCCAGCGTTTCTTTATATTCATACCCCGGATCATTAAAGTGTGCAAAAACATCTACCCATCCCGGCGAGATATACGCATTTTCATACTGAATTTCTTCATCGGCTTTGGAAATATTGTCGTCAATTTTTTCAATGATACCGTTCGCAATCAAAACATCCTTTACAGATCCGTTGTAAGGTGAGCCCGGGTCTGCAATAGTGACCTGCTTGAGTAAAATCTTCATGAGAAGAAGTAAAATTTTGCGAATATAGGTTGATTTTACAAAATGCGGTTTGGATGTCTGTTCAAAAAGAATGATGAGAAACCATCAATGCAGTCAATATGTGTGTAAATTCAATTATAAAGAATAAGGATAAACGATATGAATTTTCGCGGCGCAACTACTAACGACACAGAACAATTGCATTCTATCAGGATAGCTGTAAAGGAAAATATTTTACCCGATCCTTTATTGATTACTCCAACTGACTACGAAGCTTTTTTAACTGTAAAAGGAAAAGGCTGGATATGTGAGATTGATAATACAATTGTTGGATTTGCAATTATCGATTTAAAAGAAAAAAATATCTGGGCTTTGTTTGTGCATCCGGATCATGAAAGAAAAGGCATAGGCAAACAATTACAAGAGATAATGCTCAACTGGTATTTTGAGAATAATGAGGACACCCTTTGGTTAGGTACAGGTCCCGGCACAAGAGCAGAAAGTTTTTACAGAAAAAGCGGCTGGAAAGAAGTTGGAATAAGAAAAAATGGGGAGATAAAGTTTGAGATGAGTAAAAGCGAGTGGCGAAAAGCGAGAAATAGCGATAGTTTTTAGTGAAGTGTATCTGAATAAAAAAGAATCATTGAATAAGCAGAGCAATATTTAATACTGACGATATTTCGGCTGCCATGAAAGTGGAAACTCAAAGTGATCCCCAAAATCGAGACAGCAGATGTCATGCTGACTCCTGCACAACAAAAAAATAAAAACGTAACGGTACGTTCGGGCGGCCATGAGACACCGCAGCCCGTATCATTATAATTTCCCTCTAAAAAATCATGAATAATGTGTAAACTTGTCGTCCAATAAAAAATCTTTCACTATGGACGCCACAATTCAAGAAAAAATAAATACCTGGCTTAACGGTGGCTTTGATGAACAAACACAGGCCGAGATTCGGCGACTCCAAAAAGAACATCCCGAAGAACTAACCGACGCATTTTACCGCAATCTTGAATTTGGTACAGGCGGCATGCGTGGTACAATGGGTGTGGGCACCAACCGCATGAACAAATACACTGTAGGACTTGCTACGCAGGGCTTTGCAAATTATTTGAAAAAGACATATGGTGATGCCGAAATAAAAGTCGCAATCGGTCATGACAGCCGCAACAACAGCCGCTTCTTTGCAGAGACAACTGCAAATGTTTTTGCAGCAAACGGAATAAAAGTGTATTTATTTGAATCGCTGCGACCCACGCCTGAATTGAGTTTTGCAATTCGTTATTTTAAATGTAATGGCGGTGTTGTCTGTACGGCGTCGCATAATCCAAAAGAATATAATGGTTATAAAGCATACTGGAATGATGGCGGTCAACTGGTTCCTCCGCATGACAAAAATGTGATCACTGAAGTGGAGGCATTAAAGAGTATCAGCGATGTGAAATGGAGCCTGCCTACCGGACAGGCAGGCGGTGGTGAAAATAATATTACGATTATCGGTAAAGACACAGATGATGAATACATTAAAATGGTAAAAAGCCTGAGTGTACACCCGGATGTGATCGCACAACAGCATGATTTGAAAATCGTGTACACACCTATTCATGGCACAGGCATCATGCTGGTACCAGGCGTGTTAAAAGCATTTGGGTTTACAAATGTTCATATTGTTGAAGAACAGAGCAAGCCCGATGGGAATTTTCCAACTGTTGTTTACCCGAACCCGGAAGAGAGTGAAGCAATGAACATTGGTTTGAAAAAAGCAAAAGAACTAAATGCTGATATTTTAGCAGGTACAGATCCTGATGCAGACCGCGTGGGTATAGGAATAAAAAATCACAAAGGTGAGTGGGTGCTGATGAACGGTAATCAAACTGCTGTGCTTGCGTTCTCTTATTTGATGGAAGCGCGGAAAGCAAAGGGCATTGCGCGGCCTAATGACATGGTAGTAAAAACCATTGTTACAACAGACATGATTCACAATGTGGCAAAAGCAAATAATGTAAAATGTTATGACGTGCTTACCGGTTTTAAATGGATCGCGGAATTGATAAAGGAAAAAGAAGGAAAGGAACATTACGTGATTGGTGGTGAAGAGAGCTATGGCATGATGATCGGCGACCAGGTACGTGATAAGGATGCTGTATCTGCGGTTGCATTTTTGTGCGAGATGGTGGCATACGAAAAGAGCAAAGGAAGAGCATTGTTTGATAAACTCATTGATCTGTATGTCAAGTATGGCTTTTACCTGGAACATCTTATTAGTCTTACAAAAAAAGGAATGCGCGGCCAGGAAGAGATTGCAGAGATGATGCAGGCTTACCGCAATAATCCACCCACAGCTATCAATAGTTCAAAAGTGGTGCAGTTGCTGGACTATCAATTGCAGATAGGGAAGAACCTGCAAACAAAGGAAACATGGGATATCAGTTTACCAAGGAGCAATGTGCTGCAATTTATTTTGGAGGACGGCACAAAAATTTCCGCACGTCCTTCAGGCACTGAGCCAAAAATAAAATTCTATTTCAGTGTCAACACAAACCTCAACAGTAAAGAAGAGTATGACGCTACACGCCAAATACTTGAAGCAAGAATAAAGGGCATAATAGAAGATATGAAGTTGAAGTAGTCTTTTTGGCACGAACTGTATTAGTACTATTAAGCTTCTGTTGTGACACTGCCATCCAAACGCCAGTCCGACACGAGTCACTCTGGCGGGGACGTGCAGCCGGTGGCACTTGTACATTCGGAATTTTGCAAAGATCTAACCACATAAGAAGCATAGGCACATCAGTACACATAGAGTTTAATGCATTTTTCTTGTGTTTCTATGTATGTATGCGGCTATGTGGTAAAAATTATAATGGCTTTCATATGAAAAAGAATTTTCTCTTACTGCTAACGTTACTTTCTGCAGTTCAGATATTTGCGAATGTTTCTCTTCCAAAAATTTTTGGAGATAACATGGTTCTGCAACGTAATAAACCCATTCCAATATGGGGCTGGGCAGAAGCGAATGAAAAAGTCACTGTACAATTTAATCATCAAACAAGATCTGTAACAGCAGATAAAAATGGAAACTGGAAAATAAATCTCGATAAGGAAATGGCAGGCGGACCTTTTCAACTCATTATAAAGGGCGGGAATACCATTACTTTCAATAACGTTTTGGTTGGTGAAGTTTGGATTTGTTCAGGCCAATCAAATATGTCGTTCCAGGTTCGTGAAGCTGTGAATGCGGATAAAGAAATAGCCGTCTCCAATTTTCCCGACATACGGCAATTGTATATTCCGAACACCATAGGGGCCACACCTGAAAAAGATATAGCACAGGGAGAATGGAAAACATGCACTCCTGAGACTGTTGAAGATTTTACAGCAGTCGGATTTTTCTTTGCAAGAGAATTATACAACCAATTGAAAGTGCCAATTGGGCTGATCAATACTTCATGGGGCGGTACAATGGTAGAAACATGGACAAGCCGTAAAGCATTTGAAAGCAGCGATGAATTTAAGAGTATGATCACAAAAATGCCC
>DATBFI010000476.1:0-2466 GCA_036558585.1 Chitinophagaceae bacterium | reverse complement strand
GCCACGTTGGTTTCTCGGGCTTTTGTCATGTCCTTTGTATCTACTGTTTGTGTAGAATAATTCAGGTTTCTTTTGTTTTTTGTAATCCCGAGGGCAGTTACAACTACCGTGTTTAACTCGCCACTACTTTCGGCAAGTGTAACGTTTATTTCTGAGGCATTGGCTTCTACAGCTCTCTCGACTGAAGTATATCCTACGTTAGAAATAACAAGGGTTACAGCTCCGGCGGGTACATTTAGAGAAAATGACCCATCATTATTTGTAATTGTACCGATTGATTTATCTTTTACCTGTACGGCTGCACCGGAAATAGGCTGATTATTTTGTGATGATACAACTTTTCCTCTAATAGTTCTTGTTTGTGCATTCAACATGATGCTGATAAGTAACAATGGTATAAGAAAAAGTTTTTGCAATTTTAGCATAGCAGTTAATTTTTTTGTTCCTGGTATTGAATTAATTGACTAAAAGCAGTTAGTGATGCCTTATGAAGAATAATAAAAAATCTTAACAAGCATGTTAGCCTTTAGTTATGGAATTTGCGCCGTGAAAGTAGGTATTTGTTGATTAATAAAAAAATAACAATCGTTTGCGTGAATTTATGAAATATACAAAGTGGGCACTATGTAAAAAAGATATTTTGGATAATTGAAAAAAATCTTTTACGGGTAGCATTTTTTATTTCATCAGCATCAATTGTTCTAATATCCTCACGTTAGTGTTCTTTTCTGTCTCGGATAAGGTAATGTCATAGTTTCCTTCGAGCACCGATTTACCCCATAATAATCTCTTGTTGTTGGGAAATGCCTTGAGTTGCTTATTCAACCACTGCCGGGCCTTGTCCTTTTCACCCAGTTTTTCATAAGCCCACACTTCAACCACTGCATTTTCAGGATAAGAATTTTGTGTAGAATTAAACTGAACAATTTTTTGCAGCGAATTATTCGCATCCGTCATTTTATTTAAATGTGCATAACACAAATATTCTATCCAGTTTTCCAAACGATCATCAATGTCCTCATCGTAAGGTTTGCCTACGCCCAAATTTACCGGCCATTGTTTTGCTTCAGTAATAAATGATATTGCTTCCTTAAGATTTTTCTTTTGCATTTGTTCTACCGCTTGCATAAGTTTTGCTTCGCGATATAATTCACGACCATCGGTTGCTCCTTCGAATGGAATGATATGCAACTTTGACAAAATGGCGTCACATTCTTTATATTTTTTATTGAACAACAGAGTTTTTGCATAGAGCATGCCCATAATATAATTCTGAGGATGCGAGCGATAAAAATTTTCTGCAGTCGGGAGAGCCTTTTCATATTGCTGATGATTGTTGTAATATTCTGCAAGAAGTTTATAATAGCGCCATTGATCATTCTCCAGTGATAGAGCCTTTTGCAAATCCGCAATCGCCATTGAAGCGCTGTCTTTAAATATCTCTGCCCTTGCCGCATAAAAAGGGGCATAGCCCGGGTCATTACCGCACGAGATAAAAAGCCTTTTACTTTCCGCAATACGATTCCTGTCTTTATAAATTAATGCAAGATGATATTTTAAGAGCCAGTCATCCTGATCCTTTAATAATTCTTCCAGCACTGTTCCGGTCTCAGAACGGAATGGGAAAACAAGATCCGGGCTGATATTATTAAAATCCACCTTCGCATGATGAAGGAAACTTAACCAATATGTTACCTCTGCTGACTGAGGCGCTAATGATAAAACTTTTTCGCATTCGCTATTACAGCCAATTGTATAATACCAGATTGCTAATTCCAAAAAAGTTTCAGCGGGTAATTCATTTTGAATAAGTGCCAGGAACTGTTTTTTGTTTTCATCAGCAGCATTTAATAAATATTCCTCAAATCCGGCAAAATGATTCAGCGGGTCAACAGACAAGATTGTTTGCAATACTTCTTTCGCTTTATCGGAATTATTTTGAAGACGATAGATCACAGCCTGCAATTGGAAAGCTGTTATGTTGTAACGATTGTAGTCAATCGCTTTTGTTGCATAAGCAATTGCCTTTTCGAAATCTTTTTCTTTAAAATAAAGTTTACTCAATTCGGTATAAGCAGCGCTTCGATATTCTCCGGAAAGTGTTGCAATATCAAATCCATCTTTTGCATCAACGATATTACTCAATTGCGCATTGATCAATCCATAATAATAATTGGCACTGCCGTCATGTGTATCGATGCTTAATGCACGTTTCGCTAATTCTAAAGCTTCAGGATATCGCATGTTGCGATATAACAGCTCACTCATCTTTACCAAGGCAGGCAAATAGTTTGAATCTTTTTGTAAAGCAGCACTCAATTTTTCTTCAGCCTGTGTATACATTTTCTGATCCATTAACTCCTTTCCCATCAGGTATAAGCCATATACACTGCTCCAGTCAAAATTTTTGGGGCTCTCAACCGGACGACTTAATACATCAGCATTCGGATTAGATTCATAAACAAA
>DATBFI010000475.1:0-8329 GCA_036558585.1 Chitinophagaceae bacterium | reverse complement strand
ATTTTAAAAAAGTAAAAAACAAAAAACGTATTCCTGCAGGTATGATTTAAAGTGTTGGAATTATTTTATTCAATCCGTGATGCCGGGTATCGGTAAAGGGAAAAGAAAATACTCCAGTACATTACGATGAGCTCTTGAAACATGATCTTTAAATGTTTTCATACTATGGTGCATAGTGAAAGCATATTCCTTTCCAAGTTTCAGCAATATTGGTTCAAGCTTTCGTAATTCTTTCTTTATAGCCAGTTCTCTTTGGTCTCTGTTTTTTGGTAATTCTTTATCCAGTTGGATTATATTGTTTTTAAATTCTTTTTCTGCTTCATGATAAAACTCTGATAATATGGGTCTGCATGAGTATGTTTTAATATGAACAAATTTAATCGCTGATTTCTTTTCAATTTCATCCATTCCTTTATCACTGTTAGCTGCAAGCAGTGTTATGTAGGCGGGGAATTTAAGAAGTGCTTCCTGTTCATGTACAGGTAATTCTTTAAATGATTTCATTTTATTTTTTTTTGTTAACTATTAGCAATGTTTATTCCGAAAGCTTTCTAAAGCAGGTGCCTTATCAATAAATTTTCTTAATATCGGAAATATGTAACTTTTTTACAGAAAGATGTAATAGTAAACGTTATGTTCGTTTTTATTTTTGTATCAGCTAATCATAATAAATGCCGTCATCCCGCTAATAGAAGGGATGTTAAAAGAAACTATTACAAATCCAAAGGCACACTTCCTCCGCATGCAATCATATTTGGCAAACTGCTTTCCGAAAATTGAACAATAGTTGTCGCAAAGAATAGTTGTCACCCTAAACATGCCGAAAGGTCACTGGTTTAAATTTGGAAAGCAATGAAAAAGGATGACACAGAAATTTATTCAGTTACACATCGCTCCGTTGATGAAGTACTATCACCGGAAAATATAAAAATTCAGGATCTCAAGGTATCTGCCTACACTATCCCCACCGAAACACCTGAAGCAGACGGCACACTCCAATGGAATAGCACAACGTTGATTTTAGTTGAAATAACAGCAGGAGGAAAAACAGGAATCGGTTACACTTATGCAAACAACGCCGCCGCCCATTTTATTCACGATACCTTAAAAGAACTTGTGGTTAATCAAAATGCATTGAATGTTATTTCCGTCACCAACAACCTTATTCACCACACAAGAAACAATGGCAATTGCGGTTTGGTAATGATGGCGATCTCTGCTGTTGATACTGCATTATGGGATCTTAAGGCAAAACTATTCAACGTTCCACTTTGTGTTTTGTTGGGACAAGTAAAAGATAAAATATTGATTTATGGAAGCGGGGGCTTTACAAATTACACGAATGAGCAACTGCAACGACAATTTCACAATTGGGCTGGGGAAGGAATAAAATATATGAAGATGAAAATAGGTACACATCCTGAAAGAGATGTAGAGAGAGTAAAGGCAGCAAGAGAAGGGGTTGAAAAAAATGCTGAACTGTTTGTTGATGCAAATGGGGCTTACACAGTAAAACAAGCATTACAAAAAGCTGAGCAATTTTCTGTATATGGTGTTACCTGGTTTGAAGAGCCGGTTACTTCAGATAATCTTGATGGGCTGCATTTTATTTGTGAACATGCACCTGCACAAATAAATATCGCGGCAGGTGAATATGGCTACAATCTTCCTTATTTCAAAAAAATGCTTGCGTCAGGATCCGTAGATGTGATGCAGGCAGATGCAACGCGTTGTGGTGGCATCACAGGATTTTTGAATGCTGGGATTTTGTGTGAAGCGTTTCAACTACCTTTCTCTTCACATTGTGCGCCTGCTGTGCATTTACATGCGGCTCTCGCTTTGCCTTCCTTTTATATTGCGGAATATTTTTTTGATCATGTAAGAATTGAAAGCATGTTGTTTGATGGCGTGTCTCCTCCTGATGATGGTTATATAAAACCTGATCTCAGCAGGCCAGGCCTCGGAATTGAATTTAAGCACAAGGATGCAGAAAAATATAAAATTTAAAATTTTAATTGATGATCCCTGAAAATTTGAAAAAAGAAATCAGCAAAAAGAAACGCGGGCATAATGGAATTCATAAACCTAAAATGAATGGACAGGAAGACGGTCGCAAAAAACCTGATACAAGATTTCAAACACCGCAATCATTAAATATAGATGTTGTTGCACTTGAAAAAGAATTGCAGCAAAGCGTAAGCGGTGAAGTTCGTTTTGATAATGGCACCAAAGCATTGTATTCAACAGATGCATCCAACTACAGGCAGATTCCCCTCGGAGTTGTGTTGCCAAAAACAGAAGAAGATATTTTAAACACAATAGCAGCGTGCAAAAAATATGGAGCTCCGGTTTTATCGCGTGGTGGTGGAACAAGTCTCGCCGGTCAATCGTGTAATGTTGCAGTAATGATAGACATGTCGAAATATTACAACAAAGTATTAAACATTGATAAAGAAAAAAAATTAGTTACAGTTCAACCGGGCATCGTGCTGGATGAAATGCGAAAAACAACAGAAACCAATGCAGGATTGACTTTCGGCCCAGATCCGGCCACACACAGCCGTTGTACAATCGGAGGAATGCTGGGAAACAATTCCTGCGGCGTTCATTCAGTAATGTCTCAATTTTTTGGATATGGTGCACGCACTTCTGATAATACGGAGTCGCTTGTCATCCTTACTTATGATGGCATCAAGATGAAAGTGGGTGCAACATCTGATGAAGAATACAATAACATTATCAACGAGGGCGGAAGAAAGGCAGAGATATATGAAAGACTGAGAAACTTCAGGGATAAATATGCTGATCTTATCAGGAAAAAATTTCCAAAAATCCCGCGAAGAGTTTCAGGATATAATCTTCCTGAGTTGCTTCCTGAGAACGGTTTTAACGTTGCACGTGCCGTGGTTGGTTCTGAAAGTACCTGTATAACTATTCTCGAAGCAACGATGAAACTTGTAACAAATCCAAAAGCCAGAACATTGCTGGTGTTGGGTTACAATGGTTTGCCTGAAGCAGGTTATGCAGTGCCTGAGGTGTTGAAACATAAACCCATCGGCCTTGAAGCAATTGACGATTTATTAATTGACTTCAACCGCAGGAAGGGTATGAATATGAAAGACATTTCTTTATTACCTTTTGCGAAAGCATGGCTAATGGTGGAATTTGGCGGTGACTCAAAAGAAGATGCTGATGATAAGGCAAAAAAATTAATGGATGAATTAAGACAGAAAAAAGATACTCCGGCAATGACTTTATTTGATGACCCCGAACAGGAGCACAATCTATGGGTTGTTCGTGAATCAAGTCTTGGCGCCACCGCATGGGTACCGGGAGAACCGAACGGGGGGCCGGGCTGGGAAGATTCTGCAGTGCAGCCTGATAAAGTTGGCGATTATGTAAAGGAGCTTCGTGCTTTATTTGATAAATACGGTTATCATCCATCTATCTACGGACATTTTGGACAGGGTTGTGTGCATTGCCGTGTGGGCTTTGATTTTGAAACGGCGGAAGGAATTAAGAAGTATAAACAATTTACTGTTGAGGCATCACATCTTGTTGTAAAATATGGTGGATCTATTTCAGGTGAGCATGGTGACGGGCAGGCACGTGGAGATTTACTGGAGATCATGTATGGAAAAGAATTGGTGCAGGCATTCAGAGAGTTCAAAGCAATATGGGATCCTGCATGTAAAATGAACCCCGGGAAAATCGTGGACACTTATGGCCAGTTAAATAATTTACGATTGGGAACAACATATGATCCTCCTGAAGTAAAAACACATTTTCAGTTTCCCGATGAAGACTACAGTTTCAATCGGGCTACTTTAAAATGTGTGGGTGTGGGCGAATGCAGAAGACATGAAGGCGGAACAATGTGCCCCAGTTACATGGTAACACGTGAGGAAAAACACAGTACACGCGGCAGAGCAAGAATGCTGTTTGAAATGATGCAGGGTGATATAACAAAAAATGGATGGAAAGATGAAGATGTAAAGGAATCACTCGATCTCTGTCTTGCATGCAAGGGATGCAAAGCGGATTGCCCGGTGAATGTTGATATGGCAACATACAAATCAGAATTTCTTTCACATTACTATAAGCAAAGACTGAGGCCGCGAACGGCTTATACTTTTGGCTGGGTATATTGGTGGTCGCGGATTGCAGCATTGATGCCGGGCATGGCCAATTTTTTTATGCATGCACCTTTGTTGAGTAAAATAACAAAAGCAATTGCAGGAGTTGACCGTCATCGCGTAATGCCAAAATACGCGGAGATAACTTTCAGGGAGTGGTTTAAGGAGAGAAAGAGGTCAATGGTGAATGGTGAATTATCAGGAGTGAGTCGTCATTCTGAGATCCGCAATGGAAAACCTGCAGCCCACAATCCAAAAGTGATTCTGTGGACAGATACTTTTAACAATTTTTTTCTTCCTGAAACACTGGTGGCTGCCACAGAAGTGTTGGAAGCCGCAGGTTTTGAAGTAATGATCACGAAGCAGTCTTTGTGTTGCGGTCGTCCCTTGTATGATTTTGGAATGTTGAACACTGCAAAGAAAATGTTGAAAAACATTATGTATAACATGCAGGACGAAATTTTGAGTGGAACTCCTGTTGTTGTCCTGGAACCCAGTTGCGCTGCGGTATTCAGAGATGAATTACACAATTTATTTCCTCACGATGAAAACGCAACCCGTTTATCGAAAGGAGTATTTACACTCGCAGAATTTTTGGAGAAATATGCGCCTGGTTTTAAAATTCCGCAATTGAAGAGAAAAGCGATTGTGCATGGACACTGTCACCACAAAGCGATCATGAAAATGGAATATGAAAAAAATGTATTGAAAAAAATAGAGCTCGATCATGAAATACTCGATTCAGGCTGTTGTGGGATGGCTGGATATTTCGGCTATGAAAAAGGAGAGCATTATGATGTTTCGATCAAAGCGGGAGAAAGAGTGTTGTTGCCTGCAGTAAGAAATGCGGAAGATGATACAATCATTATTGCAGATGGCTTTAGTTGCAGGGAACAGATAGCGCAGCAAACCAAAAGAAAGGCATTGCATTTAGCGCAGGCATTACAAATGGCTTTACACGAAAAAAATTCAGCGAGCGCATTGCATCTTCCCGAGAAAGAATATGTTGAGGGAATGAAATTGAAAGATCCGCACAAAGCAAGAAATATACTTATGATGGCGGGTGCATTTGCTGCGGCGTTTATTGCTGTGAGGTGGATGAAAAAGTCGTAAAGTGGTATGTTGAGTGTAATTAGGAAAATTAACCACATAGGTACATTGAAACATAGGATCACATAGAAGCCTATGTGAAGCTTATGTGCCTATGTTTCTATGTGATGAAAAAAGCCGAACAATGGTTCCAGACGAAAAGTGATCCCGGTTAACCGGGAAACCGATGATGCCACAAGTACTTCAGCTCAAACAAAAGGAAAAACAAAACATCATGCAATCGAAATTATTAAATGATACTGATCAAAAAACCTATGCAGTGATATTGCAAAGTGGGGAAGAAGTGAATGAGAACATTTTATTGTTTGCAAGGCAGCATAAAATAAAAGCGGCACAGTTCACAGCAATTGGTGCAGTGAGCAAGGCAACACTTGGTTTTTTTGATTTTTCAATAAAGGATTATAAAAAAATAGAGATCCATGAACAGGCAGAAGTATTGATGCTTGCAGGGGATATAAGCCTGTTCAACAACGGACCAAAAGTGCATGCACACATTGTGTTGGGTAAAGCTGACGGCACTGCCCATGGCGGGCATTTATTGAAAGCAACTGTGCATCCAACACTGGAAATTATTCTCACGGAATCACCCGCCTTTCTGGAGAGAAAAATGGATAAAGAGACAGGTTTGCCTTTGATAAAAATTTAGTTATGGATGAAATGAAAACAGCACCCGGGGCGCCGGGAATGAAACCCATATGGACTTCCAGCGCAAAATCAGGAATAGGAAAAGCTATCAACGCGGGCTCGAACATTGTATTTACAATTGGTCATGGCATTATCAACGAGGTATATTTTCCACGTGAAGATACCGCCTGTATAAAAGACATGGAGTTTATTATAACGGATGGAAAAGATTTTTTTTCAGAAGAAAAACGCGATACACAAAACTCCATTCGCATGATGAAGGAAGGCATTCCTGCATATCATATAACCAATACATGCATTCAAAGAAAATATGCTATAGAAAAAGAAGTGATCGCAGATCCGTTTCGCAATGCTCTTTTGCAAAAAGTAAATTTTAAATCCGCAAAAACATCTTCTCCTTTAAATCTGTATGTTTTGCTTTGTCCGCATATCAATAACCGTGGAAGTGATAATTATGGGTGGATTGGAGAATATAAAGGAATCCCGATGTTGTTTGCGTCAGCCGATGGAGTTACACTTGCACTTGCCTGTTCAGCAAATTTCTTAAAACGCTCTGTTGGGTATGTTGGAAAATCTGACGGGTGGACGGACCTGCATCAACACAAAGAAATGCAGTGGCAATATGAAAAAACAAACGCGGGGAACATCGCATTAACTGCGCAAATCGATATTTCGGGTGAAAAAGATTTTATACTCGCCGTCGGTTTTGGACGTACAGGAACAGAAGCCGGAAACAGGGCATGGGCAAGCATTTTAGATGGATTTGAATTAGCGAAAGAGCGTTATATAGATGAATGGAACAAATGGCATAGTCTTATTTGGAATGGAGCTGCGGTTGGGAATAATTTAAAAATAAGCGCTGCAGTTTTGCGCATGGGCGAGGCAAAAAGTTTTCCGGGTGGCATCGTTGCAAGCATTTCCATCCCGTGGGGAACGGCAAGAGGCGATGATGATATTGGCGGTTATCATCTTGTATGGGGAAGAGATCTTGCCGAAAGTGCAGGTGGCTTTCTTGCGCTGAAAGCAAAAGAGGATGTGCTTCGTGCAGTGAACTATTTAATGTCCACACAAGAAGAAGATGGTAAATGGTGGCAAAACTTATGGCTCGAAGGCGACCCATACTGGAAAGGAATACAAATGGATCAAATTGCTTTGCCCATTTTATTGATAGATGCATGTGATGAAATCAAATTGATAGAGGATCAAAGAATGAAACGATACTGGCCAGGCATAAAAAAAGCGATATCGTTTCTTATTGTGCGGGGACCTGCAACACAACAGGACCGCTGGGAACAAAAATCAGGCTTGAGCGTTTATACACTGGCAACTGAAGTGGCTGCATTGCTGGCGGCAGCACATCTTGCGGAGCTGAATGATGAAAGGGATATTGCAAAATATTGCTGGGAAACGGCGGATTACCTGAACAGCAAAATTGAAGAATGGACTTATGTGACAAACACATCGCTTGCGAAAAAATATAATGTTGACGGGTATTATATTCGCATCAATCCTTTCTATCAACCCGTTGATGAGGTGAGCGACAGGCATTTAAAGATCGATCATCTTACAGTTGAAGAAGACAAACTGAATTTAGCCGAAGTAATAAGCGTTGATGCGCTTGCATTGGTGCGGTTTGGATTGCGCGCTGCAGATGATCCAAAAATTCTTAACACCGTAAAATTGATCGACGCAACGCTGAAAGTTGATACACCATATGGTGAGGGCTGGCATCGCTTTACAAAAGACGCATATGGCGAGGATGAGAACGGAAATCCTTTTGTTGATAATAACGGCAAGGGAAAAGGCAGAGTGTGGCCATTGCTTACAGGAGAGCGCGCTCATTATGAATTAGCTGCGGGAAATATGGAAAAGGCAAAAGCACTGTTAAAAACAATGGAAGCGTTTTCAAGAAATGGTTTTTTGCCGGAGCAGGTTTGGGATACGCAGGACATTCCCGAAAAAGAATTGTATTTCGGTCAGCCAACGGGTTCTGCGATGCCGCTAACATGGGCGCATGCCGAGTATGTAAAATTGTATTGCTCCATACAGGCGAATAAAGTTGTTGACATGCCCCTGCATACGCAGAAACGTTATGTGCACAAAAAAAATATTTCACGGTTTGAAGTATGGCGTTTCAACTCGCAGTGCAAAGAGATTTCTTTAAACAAAATTTTGCGTATCGAAGTAATGAGCACAGCCATCGTGCACTGGAGCGATGATGATTGGCTTACAATAAACGAAACAGAAACAAAAGACACCGGGCTGGGTATACACCTTGCAGATGTTAAACTGAAAAATAAAAACGGAAATGAAATAAAATTTACTTTTTTCTGGAAAGAAGATAAGCGATGGGAAAATAAAGATTTTTCCGTGGTTGTTAAGCAGGAATAATTTTTATGAATGGTGCAGAGTATGTATATGCACGAATTTCTTTGCGA
>DATBFI010000474.1:0-6304 GCA_036558585.1 Chitinophagaceae bacterium | reverse complement strand
ATAAGTTGCCAGTACCGTACCGGAAACTGTTTCAACCTGTAAAGTAATATTCGGTTTTATACCACTCCCGCCACAGCCGGTTTTCTTTAATAAATTAGCGATCCATACGGATACTTCATAAGTAGTATTCGGGCATAATCCATCAACTTTCGCGGCATACAAATTACCGGGATGACTGGTTGCGTTGACAAGCAAATAACTTCCCTGCGCGTCGCCAGGTGTATGATCTGCAACAGTAGTTAACCAGGAATTGTCAAAACAATTAAATAAGAGATTTCTTAATCCATATTCACCAGGAGCCGGGCAGCCATCGGCAGAAAGAGTAAAGGAAATATTTGAAGGTGTTAAAGGAGGAAAAGGATTTTCTTTATTACCGAAATCAATAAGTACTGTTGGGTCTCCCAGGCTGCCTGTGCACAATTGGGCCAGAACCGGCACGTTAAATAAACCAAAGACGATCGCTAAAAAAGTAATCCTTTTCATTCGAATAATCAGGCAGCAATTAAAACTAAAAATCAATGCGAAGCAAAACTGTTTTAAAGATAATTGTTATAACAATTTTGCTGCTTTAGTTTAAGAACAAATATGCATTTATCAAGACTTATGTTTCTTGTCTACATCTTCTCTCTTTTGAGTAAACTAGCGACGCTTTTAAAATAAAATTACTTTATTACCGATCAGTTTCCCAATACAACTACCTATCCTACATACTTCATCATTATCTTGCGTGAGTATGCTTTTTGTACAGAACATATCACTCACACAATTCAGAAATTATCTTCTTCAACAGTTTAATTTTTCTGAACGCATTGTTGCAATCAGTGGAGACAATGGGACAGGTAAGACTAACCTGCTTGATGCTATTTATTATTTATGCTTTACCAAAAGTTATTTTTCAAAATCAGACGCTCAAAGTGCACATAATAATTTACAAGGCTTTCGTATAGAAGGCTACATAACCGCCAACGATGAACTCAACAAACTTGTTTGCATTTTTCGTGAAAACAATCGAAAGGAATTTCAATTAAATAACACTCCTTATAAAAAATTTTCTGAGCATATTGGCAAATTTCCCTGTGTGTTTATAGCACCCGACGATGTGCAAATAATAACAGAAGGAAGCGAAAAGAGAAGAAATTTTTTTGATGCTGTCTTATCGCAGCTTTATCCCACTTATCTTCAAAATTTAATTGATTATAAAAAAATACTTGACGAAAGAAATGGTCTTTTAAAAGCAATTGCAGAAAGAAATTATTTTGATGAAACATTACTTGATATCCTTGACGAACAAATGGTAAAAAACGGGGACCAGGTATACAAAACAAGAAAACAATTCTTTGAATTTTTTATTCCTAAAGTGCAGACTGAATACAATTTGATTGCAGATAAAAATGATCCGGTTAAGCTTGATTACTTAAGCCAGTTACATAATTTTTCTTTTAAGGAACTGCTGCAGGAAAACAGGCAACGAGATTTTTTTCTCCAGCGAACGGGTTGCGGAATACATAAGGATGACCTGGAGATAAAACTAAATGAACTACCCTTTAAAAACATGGCTTCGCAGGGTCAGCGCAAGAGTCTGTTGTTTGCTTTGAAACTTGCAGAATTCGCTATACTGAAAGAAAAAAAGGGACGCGCTCCTCTCCTGCTGCTGGACGATATTTTTGAAAAGCTTGATGCGCAACGCATGCATAACCTTTTACGAAAAGTTTGCGCTGAAGAGGCACAGGTATTTATTACCGATACACATAAAGAAAGACTGCAAAAAGCTTTCGAAGATTTACAAGTTTCTTATCAGTTAATTGAATTGAATTTAGCGCGGTCATAATCCTGATGTATTTTGTAGGTCATATTAAAAAATTAGAGCCCACTTCGAAATTCTAACAACTGCTTGTTTATCGTCGATTACCTTTTTACAAAATGTGTATTCATGTTGAATTTTACATAAGGAGTATATAAAATCATGCATCACACCACCTTACAAATTCCTTGTCCTTATTTTATGCTTGTTCTTCGCAGTTCCAGTAAATTCAATCCATTGGGTGTAAAGCCATGCACATTATTATTTACAAGATGAATCGCTTCATCATACCACAAAGGAACAACAGGTGCATCATTGATGACCATCTGGTCCATTTTCCGGTATAATGCATATCGTAATGAATCGTTTGTTTCCTGCAACGCTTTATCGTATAACTCATCGAATGCAGGATTTTTATATTGTGTGTAATTAGGTGGTGAGGGGTTTTTGCTGTAAAACATCGCCATATAATTTTCAGCATCAGGATAATCGGCAATCCAGCTACCGCGAAAAAATAAAGCTTGTTGCTTTGCAGTTTGCTCAAGCAACAAACTTTTTTGCACAACTTCCACCTGCACTTTTAAACCCACATCTTCTATCTGCTTGGCAGCAAAACTGGCGATATCTGCATAAATAGGAATGGTAAGCAATTGAATGACCGGTGAATTGCTTTGATTTATCCGTGCCTGCTGCAACAAAAACCTTGCTGTATCCGGGTTGTAAACATATCCTTTTACAAATTCTGCATTTTCTGAGGGCAAACCATCAGGCACAATGCCCGCCTCAGCAGGTGCGCCAATCGAATTGCGCATGTACATCATCAGTTGCTTTCGGTTAATTGCATAATTAATTGCTTGTCGTACGGTTTTTATTTTTAGTGGCGACCGTTGCACCAGCGGATTACTTTTATCAACCAATATTCCAAAATATTCTGAGTTGAGATAGGCGTGCTTTTGCAAAATAATTTTGCCCCTCCAGTCACTGCGTAATTCTCCCTTTTTTGTTAACACTTCGTCTTTGAATGAAGGATCAATATCATTTATAAAACTCAATCTTCCCTGCCTGAATTCAAGAAACTCTGTGGCCTTGTTGTCATAAAAACTAATACTAACTGCATCAAGATATGGCAACTTTTTACCTTGCTTGTCGTGTTCCCAATAGTGCCAGTTTTTTTCCAAAACAAGTGCCTGCCCTTCATCCCAGTATTTTAACCGAAAAGGACCCGTGCCACATGGATGGCTTCGGAAGTCCTTTTCATATTTTTTTACTGCTTCATGTGCAATAATGCTGCAATACTGCATACTCAAAATACCGAGTATGGGCTGAAATGGTCGAACAAGTTTTAATTGAAATGTAGAATCATTTAAAGCAGCAAAACCATTTGCACTATCCACACGGTCATTAAATATCCATGCGCCACTGCTTGCTGTATTCTTATCAACTATTCTATGCAAGCTATACACCACATCTTCAGCAACAAATTTTCTTCCCTGCCCGCCCTCATTCGTAAATGCATCATTATCCTGGAACCATACATCGTTACGTAAATGAAAAGTATATAAAGTTCTGTCTGCGCTTATTTCCCAACTCTTTGCAAGTGAGGGAACAATATTTAAATTACTGTCAATCTCCACCAATGTATTATACAATTGATGCACAACCCACATTATAGACTGGTTCTTTGCAAATGCAGGATCAAGCGTGGCCACACCGGTTGTTTCGTTGTAGTAAAAAACTTTTTTATTGGTATCAGTTGTATATGCGCATGCCGATAGAATAATGCATGTTATTAAAGCAAAGAATATTGTTGTGACGAGCTTTTGTATTCCATGGCATCTTAGTTGCAGCCTGCCCCGACACATCGGGGTCGCACTCTTCAGTCCCTTACTACAACTCCGTAAGAAAAATTGATAATAGTTCATAAAAAACACTCCCCTTTAGGGGATGGGGGCTTCGAATATCCTAATTTTATTACATGTACATGAAGAAAACAATTGTTTTTACAATATGCTTCTGCGCATTTATACATTTATCGGAAGCGCAGCCTGGCCAGCAAAAAGAAAAATTTACACACGCAGATACATTGCGTGGTTCTCTCAATCCACACAGGACATGGTGGGATGTTTTAAGATATGACATTGCAGTTAAACCGGATTATAATTCAAAAACTATTGAAGGGAAAACGTCAATAACATTTGCAATTATTCAAACAGGAGATCGAACAATGCAAATTGATTTGCAACAACCTTTAATAATCGACAGTGTAATTATTAATGGCAGGAAAGTTGGTTTCAAAAAAACAAATACAAATGTCTGGCACGTCTACCTTGAAAACTTATCTTCTCTTGAAAAACAAATGGGTTCAGCCTCTGGTGTTACTGCAACTTCGAATATTACGGTTTCCTATCACGGAAAACCACTCGAAGCCATTCGTCCTCCATGGGATGGCGGATGGATTTGGAAAAAAGATGCGGAGGGGCGTCCATGGATGAGCGTTGCCTGCCAGGGTCTTGGTGCAAGTGTTTGGTATCCCTGTAAAGATCATCAAAGCGATGAACCGGATAGTGGCGCTTCACTTTCAATTATTGTTCCTGACACTTTAATTGCAGTAGGAAATGGCCGCTTGAAAAATAAAATAGATAACAATAATGGCACTACAACTTATACATGGGAAGTAAAGGATCCTATCAATAATTACAACATTATTCCATACATCGGTAAATATGTAAACTGGAGTGACACGCTGCAGGGTGAAAGGGGGACACTTGATCTCAGCTACTGGGTGCTTGAGGATAATCTTGAAAAAGCAAAAAAACAATTCGGACAGGTGAAGCCAATGCTTCGCTGTTTTGAATACTGGTTTGGCCCCTACCCTTTCTATGAGGATGGTTATAAACTTGTGGAATCGCCGCATTTGGGCATGGAGCATCAGAGTGCTGTTGCTTATGGAAACGGTTATCAAAATGGTTATCATGGAATGGATCTTTCTGAAAGTGGATGGGGAAACAAATGGGATTTTATCATTGTTCACGAAAGCGCACATGAGTGGTTTGCAAATAACATTACTACAAAAGACATTGCCGACATGTGGGTGCATGAAAGTTTCGCCAACTTTAGTGAAACACTCTATACTGAATGGTTATTTGGTAAAGAAGCCGGCAATGAATACAATTATGGAATCAGGCAACGGATAGAAAACGACAGGCCAATCATCGGCCCTTATGGTGTGAACAAAGAAGGTAGTGGCGACATGTATTATAAAGGTGGTAATATGTTGCAAACAATAAGACATGCAATAAATGATGATGAAAAATTCCGGAACATTTTGCGGGGGTTAAATAAAACTTTTTACCACCAAACAGTAACAACAAGCCAAATTGAAAATTATATCAGCACACAATCGGGTATTGATTTTAGTAAAGTGTTTGATCAATATTTAAGAACAACACAGATACCTCAATTCGAATACTATTACTCTCCTGGTAAGAAGGATCTTTACTATCGCTGGGACAGCTGTGTAAATGGATTTAATCTCCGGCTTATTATTAGCAAGGCTAATAAAACACTAACGCTGAACGCTATGCAGCATTGGAAAAGCTTAATGACAGATGATAAAAACAGCACTCTCTTTGATACAGATTATCTGGACAAAAACTATTATATACATATAAAACAGGTGCGCCCGAAGTAATTTTTATTTCTTCTGTACATAAATGACCAATGAGCATCTTGTTTATTACAACAAGCTAAAGAATGTACGCGTAACTGATAGATGATGCCACAAGTATACCTGCTGGTACTATAAATTATTTTAAACCACTTTACACTTTTATCAATAATTTTCAGCCCGAAAGAATATTCATGTCAGGCATACGCAAACAGGCTATCATCTCAAGTATACTGGTTTATATAGGTATTCCGTTCGGAGCCCTCAATACCTATTTCTTTGTTAAGCAAGGTGCTTTCAGCAGTGATCAATATGGGCTCACACGTTTGTATAATGATGTTGCACAAAACTTTTTTGTATTTGCAAGCCTTGGTTTGGTTCCTGTGTTGTGTAAATTTTATCCTTACTATAAGGACAATCTTCCTGATAAAGAAAATGATTTGCTGGGCAGAACTTTTATCAAGGTGTTAATAGGTTTTTTACTAGTGACAATTGCCTCTGTTATTTTTGAACCGCTTGTAATAAGAAAATTCAGCGCCCGATCTGCTTTATTTGTTCAGTACTATTTTTGGATATTGCCTTACGCATTTGGTCTTCTGCTGTTCACACTGCTCGAAGGATATTCCTGGGTATTACAAAAAACTATACAGCCAAACTTTTTAAGAGAAACAGGCATACGCCTGTTCACGACGTTGTTTATCCTGCTCTACTTTTTTCGCATCATAAATTTTCATGTTTTTATGATGCTGTTTTCGATGCTGTACCTTCTCATTGCGATTGCGTTGTTAGCCTATTTAATTCGGGCAAAACAATTTCATTTTACTTTTAAGGCAAGC
>DATBFI010000473.1:0-2210 GCA_036558585.1 Chitinophagaceae bacterium | reverse complement strand
AAAAAATACTTGTCGATAAGGTCAGCAAAATCAAAAAGTTTTTCTTAAACATATAAGCAGGTATCAACATGTTTCACTTATGGTAAATAAAAAACTTCATTTAATGGAATAACAACAGGCGAACCATCTTCATTCGTTTCCATAATATCTCTCATGTAGCTCCACCATTTTTTCATAACAGGTTCAAAAGGTAACTTGTCCAGTTTGCCTGCATCATCAATCATAAGATAAGCAAACAGGTTATTGGTTGCTTCGTCAAGAAAAATAGAATAATCAGTAATCCCGGTTTGCTTTAATAGTTCTTTCAGCTCGGGCCATAAATCATTATGACGTTTTTTGTATTCGTCTTCACAGCCTTTGAATAATTTCATTTTAAATGCAACCCGCTGCATACTTCATTCTCCATCTCCCTCCTCATGAGAGGGAACGGTGTGTTATCATTAATAAACAACCAACTACTAAATCAAAATTTTAATTTCCAATCATCACCTGGCTTATTCATTCCCCTTAGGGTTAGGGGCTTATCTCAAAAATGCTGCGGCCACTCCGCCATCAACATTCAAAGTATTGCCTGTTGATTTATTCAGCAATCCTCCGACAAATGCGAAACATGCGTTAGCGATATCTTCTGGTAAAATAGTTTCATTGAGCAATGTTCGTTTTGCGTAATAGGCAGGTAATTCCTCAACTTTAATGCCATAAGCTTTTGCACGGCCTTCGGCCCAACCACCTGCCCAGATATTGCTATCGGCAATCACTGCATCCGGATTTACTGTGTTCACACGAATTTTATCTGTGCCAAGCTCTGCCGCAAGCAACCGTGAAAGATGTGCCTGCGCTGCTTTTGCGCTTCCGTAACCTGCATTGTTCGGGCCTGCCACAACAGAATTTTTCGAAACAATATTGATGATGTCGCCGCCCAGGTTTTGCTTGCGCATTATTTCAATTCCAATCTTCGAAACAAGAAATTGTCCCTTCACCAAAATGTCATACAGCTTATCCCAATCTTCAATAGAATGATCGGTGATCGATTTTGAAATACTGATGCCTGCATTATTCACAATAATATCTACGCCGCCAAACGCAACTGCTGTTTCAGCAAATGCCTTTTCAATAGTTTCATTATTCGTTACGTCAAGTACAACGGAAGTCGCTGCATCTTTTCCAAATTGTTTTTGAAATTCTTCCATTGCACCTTTCATTCGTTCTTTATTTATATCATTAATAACAACACATGCTCCTTCTTCTGCAAACTTTTTTGCTATTGCTTTACCGATACCTCCTGCGCTCCCCGTTACTAAGGCAATTCTCCCTGATAGTGCTTTAGGCTTTGGCATACGTTGCAACTTCGCTTCTTCAAGCAACCAGTATTCAATGTTGAATGCTTCCTGTCTGGGTAATGATGTGTATTCAGAAACTGCTTCTGCTCCCTTCATTACATTAATAGCATTGATATAAAATTCAGATGCAACCCTTGCCGTTTGTTTGTCTTTTGCAAAGGTGCACATACCAACACCGGGATATAATATCACGACAGGATTTGCATCACGCATGGCAGGACTGTCCGGATGTTTGCAATTATTGTAATAGTCTGCATACATCTTTCTGTAAGCTTCGAATTGTGGTGCAAGTTTTTCTTTTATTGCGGCAACATTTTTTACATCTTCACCGGTTGTAAGATTTAAAACGAGTGGTGAAATTTTTGTGCGAAGAAAATGATCGGGGCAACTTGTGCCCATTGGTGCAAGTTTAGAAAGGTCATTTGAATTGATGAATTCAAGTACGCGGTCATCATCAGTAAAATGTCCTATCATGCCCCCTCCCCCTGAGTTTTTGCTCCTGTCCCCTGAAGAGGTATTGCGAAAATCACTATTAGAACAAAAGCCTCTTAAGACCGGCATTAACTCTGCTGCTTTTTGCAAACGTTCTGCTTTGGACAATGATTGAATTTTTTGTCCCCCAAACACAGGCCGCTTCTTTCCGTAATTATCTTCGAGGTATTGAGCACAGCGTTCTATAACTTCCAGTGTGTTGATATAACTTTCATAAGCTGTATCGCCCCATGTAAATAAACCATGTGATCCCAGCATGATACCACGAATGCCGGGATTTTCATCAACACATTGTTTCATTTTTAAGCCAAGATCAAAACCTGGTCGCTGCCATTCAACCCAGCCGATTGTTCCGCTGAATAATTCTGCGGTGATCTT
>DATBFI010000472.1:0-13459 GCA_036558585.1 Chitinophagaceae bacterium | reverse complement strand
AATCAGATGGTACTCTTTGGGCCTGGGGATATAATGGCAATGGACAATTAGGTGATGGAACTAACATACAGAGAAACATACCAATCCAGGTTGGAACAGATGATGATTGGGTAGGCATTGAAGCGGGCACAAGTTACAGCCTTGGATTGAAATCAAATGGCAGCCTCTGGACATGGGGATATAATGGCGGAGGAAAAATAAGCGACGGTACTTCGTTAAACAGACTTATTCCTGTACAAATAGAAACGGACGAAGATGACTAAGCAAAGACGGAGGCGACTATTGCTTTTGACACAAAGCTTGTTACTGGTTGATGCCTTTTATCTCGAAATTTTAAAGGTCTTATAGCGAATGCTTTTACATGAGCACCGATAAAGAAGTAATTTCCTTCAGCTTGCTTTTCCACCTTTTGAAGTACAATTAATTTTTAATAACCCTAATGTTTTTTACTAATGTCTAAGCGTAACCCTGTTATTATTATCGGCATGGCCCGGTCCGGAACGGCACTCGTTACTCATGTTTTGGGCAGTCTTCCCAATGTACATATAGAGGTAGAGCCCCATGCATTGTGGAAATCGGGAAATTTTAAATATCTGAATGATGAGGAATATGATATAAACGAAAAAATCGTAAATAACATTAGAAAAAAACTAAGTGGTAATCTTAATGGAAAACAGTTGATTGAAAAATCGCCTATCAACAGCCTCAGACCTTATCTTGTTCATGCGGTATTTCCTAATGCAAAAATTGTTTATTTGGAAAGAGACCCGGTAAGATGTATTTATTCAAATTATGTTCGTTCGTTAAAAAAGGATTCTTTTAAATTATCTATTATACTGAAAAAATATTTTCTTTATACGGGAACTGAAGATCTGCCTTCTGCCATTGGTGAACGCACTTTATTACAGCAATTATCAGCGACCGATATTCCACAATTTTTTCGATATACCACTCAAATGTTTTATTTACGGCAGGTTGCGGGCATATTGCCCTTCGGCCCTAAATTGAAAAATTTTGTACAGCTGGTAAAAGAACAAGGCATTCTTGGCTATCATGTATCTGTTTATAAAAAAGCACAGCATTATAAAAGTATTTACAAAGAGCTTTATCAAGCAAATATGCAGGTATTTAAAATGGAAGAAATAATGACAGATCTAAACCAAATAAAGTCGATGGCTGAATTTGTAAATATTCCTTGCCCTGGGGACTGGCATAAACAAATTCGTCAAACCTTCGACAATGAACGCGTGAAAGAAGCAATTAAAAAGCGGGATATTGATCAGCAGATTGAGAAATTGTTGATTCAAAATAGCAGCCTTTTGCCCCAAACTTCTTATTGATAATTCCTTGTGGATGAAGTCGCTAAATATAAATTTTCATTTTTAAAAATTAGTAATGGAATACCTCAAAGCATTTGTATGTTAAGTAGTCCAATGTCCTCTCTCATTATTGCAAATATTTTATTACAGATTTGAATACTCTTTCATTTGGCAGAAGTTGTCTAAAATAAACCCTGTGAAACAATTTGACACAATTAGAATTTTAGGAATACAATTTTTTAATGGCCACGCAAAGGAGGTAGTAAACCTGTTAAAGAGAGGGGGACTATTGGTTGTACCGGCAGCGCCAGCTCTTATTACCATAAAAAAAGATATTCCCTATTACCAGTCTTTACTTGCAGCTGACGTAGTGATCCCGGACAGCGGCTATATGGCTTTGATATGGAATTTGTTTTATAAACAAAAGATTAATCGTATATCGGGCCTGAAATTCTTAACCGCTTTTTTTGAAGATAAGGAAGTGCAAAAAGCCAGGATATTATTAGTGAATCCTGATCAACAGGAGACTGAAATAAATTTTACTTTTTTAAGGAGCAGGGGATTTATTCCTTCACAAATTACTTCCTATCCCGCACCCCTGTATGACAAAAAAATAGTTGAAGACAAGGAGCTATTAAAAATAATTGAAGATAAAAGACCCGGGTACATTCTCATTAGCGTTGGTGGCGGGATACAAGAAAAATTAGGAGCTTATTTAAAAAAACATCTTAGTTATACTCCGGCCATAATTTGCACAGGAGCCGCAATTGCTTTTTTAACGGGTCAGCAAGCAAAAATTCCGGACTGGGGAGACAAATTTTTCCTGGGTTGGCTATTCAGGTGCTTTGAAAACCCGAAGCTTTACATACCAAGATATTTTAAGGCTTTTAACCTGATTACGTTTATGCTTCATTACGGTGGAAATGCACCCTCTTAAGCAACTTGTTTTAGATTATTCTTTTAATCTCCCATTTGATAACATAAAAATTACGAAAAAACACTATTATGAAAAAAGCACTTGTATGCGGCGCCGGCGGTTTCATAGGCGGACATTTAATTAATCGTTTGAAAGTTGAAGGCTATTGGGTAAGAGGTGTTGACCTCTGTGAAAATAAATATGGAAACACTAATGCAGACGAATTTGTTTTTGGCGATTTACGTGATCCCGATATAGTAGAGGAAGTTGTTACAGATGACCTTGATGAGGTTTATCAATTAGCGGCTGACATGGGGGGAGCCGGCTTTATTTTTACCGGTGAAAATGATGCGGATATTATGCACAATAATGCGCTGATTAATTTGAATGTTTTGCATGAAGTAAAAAACAAGAAAGTTAAAAAAATATTTTATTCATCTTCTGCATGTATGTATCCTGAATACAACCAGACAGATCCGGATAATCCGAAATGTTCAGAGGCTTCGGCTTACCCGGCGGCACCCGACAGTGAGTACGGCTGGGAGAAATTGTTTAGTGAACGCCTTTATCTTACATATCAGCGGAATCATGGCATCGAGGTAAGAATTGCACGTTTTCATAATATTTTTGGACCTAAGGGAACCTGGAAAGGTGGACGGGAAAAAGCGCCCGCTGCCATTTGCCGAAAAGTAGCAGAGGCATATGATGGCGGTGAAATTGAAATCTGGGGAGATGGAAAACAAACCCGGTCTTTTCTAATTATTCATGAATGCATAGAAGGGGTAAGAAGATTAATGGAAAGTGATTTTACAGGGCCCTTTAATATCGGTTCAGAAGAAATGATTTCAATAAATGATTTTGCCAAAATGGTTATTGCGATCTCAGGGAAACGACTCGCAGTAAAAAATATACCAGGACCTACCGGTGTAAGAGGCAGAAACTCTGATAATTCGTTGCTTAAGGAAAGTTTAGATTGGGCACCCTCCCAACCATTAAGGACAGGAGTTGAAGAAACATATCATTGGATAGTTAATCAGTTAAAACAGGTATCGAATCAAAACGGAGTTGGTGTTTTGCTGGAAGATCTTACTTAGCTGTTCCCCCATTTAGATTTTGAAAGCATACTGCTCCATCCCCGAGATTTCGGTAAGGAATTTATCAAAACCTTCAGATAAGAACCTGAAGGTTTTTTTATGCCCATTTAATAATAAAAGACTCTAAGAAATCAAAATGCTTTTGCGCAACACAGATCTTATTCCTGATGGATCTGGTTGTTGTTTTTACTGCTAAATTTTTGCTCCATTTCGTTTAACAAATTGAGCAAATTTTGTGCTGTTGATTTATCATATTGCAGAGTTGCCTGCTTATCACCATCAAGAGATGCATAATATTTTAATTGCTGTTGCAGATCGTTCTTTACAGAAACAAGAACCTTCGCCGCAAGCGCCCGGTTATCCACACGATAGCATGCTTCAAGAAATCCAAGCGATATTTTATTATGGTCGTTATTGCGCGAGGTCATTCCATACGGCAGGTTCTCCTGTAATATCATTTTATCATCGCGCTCTAAAACTTTTCTCGCGTCATCTTTCCTGTTCTTAAAAATCAGATCGAACGCCAGTTCGAGATCCGCCTTTCTAATATCAAGCAAATGTCTTCTGTTCTCCTCATCATAATAAACACCCGGCAGATTCGCATTACCATAACCCCACTTCCTGGGGTCCATTATAAGATTATACATTTTATTTGTGTTCACCTGGGAATTCTCCACAGGTACAAGCCTGTATGCAAGTCCCTCCTTGCGCAGGTAATTTCCGAATCCGAGATCAGCATAGGGTATCGTAAAATAAATGGGTCTTTTCCATTTGTTTGCCGCTATTATGTTAAGCATGGCAAGGTCATTTTTCATGATCAGGTTTTTGGGTAGCTCAAAGCGCAGTTCCTTTACAACACTATCATCTGCATTCACCGTTCCATTTGTATGTACAAAGCTTGTATCAACCGGCACTGAAACTTTATGTACGGGAAACGTATTGAACTTCTCATCGTTGCGATCTATCATTTTTGAAGGATCATCACTGCCGCCCCAGTTCTTCATCATATCATACAGATCATAGTACCTGTTATCAGGGAATTGTGGTTGGGGCTGATATACGAGATAGTCTCTTTTATGACCCTCTACCTGTTCCGGAGTCCAGATAACATCAACCGGATCGCTCTTATTTATTTTATAGCGCAGTTGATTAATAAACCAGTCTGTACCAAGCAACGTTGTAATAATGAGTCGTATGTCAGGACGAATTCCTTCTACTTCCTGTGCATACCACAAGGGATAAGAATCATTATCCCCGAAGGTGAAAAGGATAGCATCAGGAGCACAGCTTTCAAGGTAATCTCTTGCCATGTCACGCGACAACTGCTTTTTACTGCGATCATGGTCATCCCATTCCTGCATACACATTAATGATGGAACGAGAAGAGAAATAGTAAGGGCAGCAAACGTGATCATCTGCCTGTTCTTTAAAAATTTTAACATGTACGGGATGCCTGCACCAACTAAGGCAATTAATACAACTGTTGCAATGCCAGTAGTAATCCCCGCATTGCCGCCATAGCCGGCCATAATTATGAAGAGCATAAAAATGAAACTGACTATAGCTGCATTTAATAAAATATCCTGTAGTAATTTTTTATTCCATGCGACTGCTATTTCAATGAAATAAAGAACAGCAAGACCTATCCATACGGCATAAGCATAAAATGAACCTGCATAAGCATAATCGCGTTCCCGGGGTTGATACCCGGTCTGATTTAAATAAATAACAACTGCAAAACCTGTAAAAAAGAAAAGAAGAAAATTTATCAAAGCATTACCGCCCTTTTTTTTAAAGTGGTAAAACAAACCGATAAGTCCGAGAACAAAAGGCAGCATGTACATAGTGTTATGTCCCTTGTTGTTTTTTAAACTTTCCGGCACCATACTTTGATCACCATATAGTACATTATCAATAACGGGTATGCCTGTTATCCAGTTACCATCTCTTACATTACCGGTAAAGACGCCCTGCAAATCATTTTGTTTTCCGCTAAAATTCCAAAGAAAATAACGTATATACATAAAGTATGTCTGGTAACTGATAAAGAAGTTTATGTTTTCCATAAAAGTCGGACCACGTTCATAAGTACCATCCTGGCTTTTTCCTATGCCCATAAAGAAAGCATAATAATCTGCATGGTTCTGGTCATTTGTCAGATCCCACATGCGCGGAAAAATCATTTTATCCTGTGGCAAAAAAACATACTGCAGGTCATTTCCAATTTCAACATATTTGTCTTTTCCCTTTTCATATTTCATCTGGCTTTCTTTATAGCTAACGGGTTGTGCGTTGAAAGTTGCTCCATATAAGATTGGAAAATCTCCGTACTGCTCTCTTCCAAGATAACCTTCAAGACTTTTGGGATTATCTACGTTAAACATGTCTACCGCAGGATCTGCATTGCTGCGTATTAAGGTAGTAACATACGTACTATACCCGATCAACATAAAAGCAATACACCATAAGACAAGCCGCAGGTGAACCAGCTTTTTCCTTGCAGAAAATCTCAACCCAAACCATATAACAAATGCAACAAGAATGAAGAAAGAAATAAAACCTGAAAAGAAGTGCATACCAAGACTATTAACAAAAAAAATATCAAATGCACCTGCTGCTTTAATAGAATATTGTACCACACCTTTAAGTACGATCCCGAATATCAGCACACCAAAAATTAAAAATATATAGAGGCCTCCGTAATACTCTTTCCTGCCTTTTCCCGCTCTCTCTGTCAAAAACAATAGTGTGACAGCAAGAATAGTTGCAGCCATCATTAAAGCTGCTGCTGTACTATCTGCAGGAATATCCCTGTTAGATCCTGCTTCTGACCGCGAAGTAATAAACGCAAGTATAACAGCGGCTGTGCCACCGATTAAAATGGTGCGAATAAAATATTTGCGGATCAAAGTGTAATTAAAAGAATTCCTTCTTTTAAAATAATAAACCATTACAATTGTGGGTATGCAAAGCAAACAAAGCAGGTGTACGCCAATGGACAAGCCGATCAGGAAGAAAATAAAAACTATCCATTTATCGGCGCCGGGTTCATCAGCAATATCCTCCCATTTAAGCGCAGACCAAAATACAATGGCAGTAAAGAAAGAGCTCATCGCATATACTTCTCCTTCAACGGCACTGTACCAGAACGAGTCTGTAAATGTTCCTGCAAGCGCACCCACAATACCCGCTGCCAATACACTCGATATTTGAATAGTGGTTAATTCTGTTGAAGCATCAGGCTGAACAATTTTTCGTGCGAAATGTGTGATCGTCCAGAATAAAAACAAGATCGTAAAACCACTTGCCAGCGCACTCATTATATTTATTGCCTTTGCGGCTTTCATTGGATCATCGCCAAATAATACAATGAAAATTCTGCCAAGTAAAACAAATAAAGGTGCGCCGGGCGGATGCGGTATCTGCAGCTTAAAACAGCTGCTTACAAACTCGCCACAATCCCAGAAACTACCACCCGCTTCACTTGTAGTTATATAAACAGTGCAGGCAAATAAGCATATAAGCCATCCCGTAATGTTGTTAATTAGTTTGAATTTCATTTTCCCGCTTTTAAACAATAGATAATCACTTCCTTTATAATTCAATTTTAAAAGGAAGAAAAAATGGATGAATAAGAGATAGAAAAAATTTGCAGGATTACTGCCCTATATCAATAAAGTGTGTTTAAATAATAGAAAGATTTTGTGTGTTCACATTATTTGCATGAAATGATGGCCAGGCAAATAAATAAGATTGCATAGGCGCACTAAATCCGGCGGTATATAAACTGGCAAATTGATATAAGGTGTTATTATTACCATTCATAACCGCATTTGATTTTTTACTTTGAGTGCCATTGTTATTTCTAACAGAGGGAGTCTTTGTCTGCAGATCAATATTCACCTGCACCGAAAAACTATTATTGGTTAAAGAAGAATCGATAAGAAAACTGATAGAATGATTTGTGATATTGTGATATCCATTTTTTTCAAGAAGCATTTTTAACCTGTCCCTTTCGTTTCTGATGAGCGTTATTGTAAAAGGTTTCCCAACCCGTAACAAACTTTTGGCCTGCTCTCTTTTTATGATCATGGTAACAGCAGGATCGGGAATTGAGTAAGTCAGTTCACTTAGCCTAAATGATTCTTCCTTCGTAGAAACGTGATTTCCATTTGCAACAGAATCATTGCTCCTGAATGCCAGCATCATTAAAACAATTACAGGAAGCACAAAAAGAAATTTCAACAAATGCCTTTTTGAAGATTTTGTTTTGTTCATCATAAAAATTCGATTTTTCAGGGAAGAGAAATTTAAACTGTTTGAAATAGTTAAAGGAGAGTGTCCCATTACCTTGAGCAAGAGATACTGGTATCTTTTTTTATCTGTGCCGTTTTGTATCAAAATATCATCCGCAAGAAATTCCAGGTTTTGTTTGATAGCGTGTTTAATGAGCCATGCAAAAGGATTATACCAGTTAATGATGCAAATGAACTCTGCAATAAGCACGTCGATCGTGTGTTTCTGACGCACATGGACGGATTCATGTCTTATTATCTCAGCCAGATCATCTGCTGTATGGTGCAGCTTATTTATATAAATAGAATTGTTAAATGAAAAAGGTATTATATCTGTGTTGAGATGATATAATTTTATTCCTTCTGTTTCCTCAATTAACAGTGCCTTAGACCTGATTTTTTTAAAAGATCGAAACTGTATAAAAAAATGCATTGAACGAATGATGACACCTGAAACCAACAAAGCAAGCAGCACATACGCCATATTTCCGGAACTATCTTCAAGACTGAAAATCTTCCCTGCCTCATGAACATTAATAGATGGTATACTGTTGATTACAGCCGATGCATTTATCTTCTGAGGAGCAACAAAAAAATCAAGACTAAGCAAGGGAATAAAAAAAACAAGTATAGAAGAAGTCACCAGGAAAAACCTGTTGCAAATATAGTAAGTAAGCGGCTTCAGCAGCAAAAAGTAGAACAGCCATACAACACCCAGACTGAGTGAAATTTTTATGATATATTCAAAAAGGATAAACATAAGACTTTATTTTTTCTTGTTTTGATTTTCGATCATTTCAACAATTTCCTGCAGATCTTTGGGTTTCAACTTTTTTTGTCTCACAAAAAAATTCACCATCTCCTTATAGGAATTATTAAAATAGTTTTGAATAAACCCCTGCATGAATATTTGTTTGTAAGATTCTTCGGTTACGAGCGGTGTATATATGTATGTATTGCCCAATAGCCGGCTACCCACAAAACCTTTCTTTTCAAGATTTTTTATTGTTGAGGCAAGTGTGGTATAAGGAGGTTTAGGATTAGCCATTTCCTGTAAAAAAGTTTTTACTGATCCCTCGCCAAATTGCCAGATAGTTTGCATTAGTTCTTCTTCCTGCGGAGTAAGTTTTTCCATTCGTTACGAATTTTTCGTAAATCTACGACAATTTCGTAAACTACAAAATATTTTATTTACATACGGTTCTGCAAAGAGGCAAATTAATTTTTTTGAAAAATTATTTTGTATGCCTTCTTAATTTGAACCGGGTAACTAAAATACATCAGGATGACAGATTTTTTTTCATCACCAAATGCTATCTTCAATATCAACTTTCAAACTAAAAATGAAGTCATATACCTCAACTAAAATCAGGTCACTTCTCCAGTTATATGAGATTCTTCAGGATGACGAGCGGATAATAGTTGATATTTTAAGACAAATAATTATTGAGAATATCCCGGCAACATTTAAAGAAAAAATATCTTTCAGCGTTCCTTTTTTTTACGCAAAAAAAGGAGTTTGCATTATTTGGCCTTCCACAATTCCCCGGGGAGGAATAAAAAAAGGAGTTTTATTAGGATTTTGGTATGGAAATAAGTTAAAAGATGCAGATAATTATCTTACTCAGGGAACTAATAAACAAATATTTTATAAAATCTATTATTCTGCTGATGAGATCAATGAAAGAGCGATCGTTAAACTTTTAAAGGAAGCTGTAAAATTAGATAGCCAATGGTAAAGTATATCCTTAATGCAGCAAACTATCTTTGCTTCGAATCCGGCTTTGTTGATTTTCATGCAAGTTCAAGGTCATAAGCTCATACGGCAAGTGATCCAAATGACAAAATATAAAGAATTATAACTCTTCATCCCTTTCCACCATAAAAATGGCGCTTTGAGGAACAATAAAATATTTATCACCTTCGTACATCACTTCAGTGGCGCCGCTCAGAAGAATATAGCAAGATCACCCTCCTTTGCCTGAGGTTGTCAAAGTAACAGACTGCTTCTCCTCCCTGATAGAATAAAATTTGAAATATCTTATTAATACTGTATATCCATTTTAACCAGGTAAAATCCCTTCTAAAAAAGAAAGGGATTTTACTTTTTATATTAAGTGTGTAACAAATTACCTTTGAATGACCCTGTAGGTTAACTTGCTTTAAAAACAGATCATACCAGTAACTAATTTTTTAAATCAAAAGATGTTTTCTTTCAGGATTGTTTTTACGGAATTAAAATTTAGTAGTCGCTCCTTCAGGATAATTGCACTATTGACAGTTAATTTATTTTTCTTACAGTCCTTTTTGAAGGCTCAATTACCCGCTGTCGTCCTGCGCGACAGTATCTTTAACAAATACAGTAATAATGCGATTGTAAAAAGCAATGATCTCGCTTATTATATCATCAGTTACAATGAAAAAAATTGCACCGCATTAAAAGGCATAAGAATTATAAGAAGAATCAACAACAGCATTGCAATCATTAAAATTGAAGACAATATCATCAACCTCACTAAGATAAGTTGCGTAGAAAAATCAGCTGCTGCAAATGATAGATGGAAACTATCTGCTTCACTCGATGAAAAAGAATCGGCGTTATTAAAACAAAAAAATAAAAACTTTTTTTTCATTATTACTGCTACTGATATTGATGTACTCCTGGCCTCTCTTCGGCAAAAAAAAGTAATGTTTGAATCAGTTTATCTTTTCAAAGACGCCCAATCGGCAGTCATAAAATGTGACGCTGCAACCTTATTCAAATTATGTTTGCCTGAGCCCGGTTTAATTTTTGCCGATTTATATGTAAAACCCGTGCCTGATGAGATGGTTATTGGCTATAACCGTAGTATAAATAGCGTAGATCTTGTTGATTACCTGTTACCCCGGGCCAATGGCGATGGCATAACCATAGGCATTAAAGAAGAAAGCATGGATGAAAGCGACATTGATTTACAAAAACGTGTTCTTTCCTCACCACTGGCTTCACCTGAAGAAGACGCTCATGCAACTACTATTTCAACGTTGGCCGGCGGTGCGGGTAATAGTTTTTATACAGGCAAAGGAGCAGCCTGGCGATGCAGTTTCTTCCCTTCCTCGTTCAGTAATCTTTTTCCTGACAGCACTATTTTATTGTTACAAAAAAATGTAACGGTACAAAATCATTCCTATGGTACACAAATTCAGCCGTTTTATGGGGCAGAAGCTGTGAGTTATGATATGCAAACAATGCAGGACAAAACCCTTGTTCATATATTCTCTTCAGGCAATAGTGGTGCAGAAACGTCGCCTTCAGGAATTTATGCTGATTTGAAAGGCTTTGCCAATCTTACCGGCAACTTCAAAATGGCCAAGAATGTCATCTCTGTAGCAGCGGTGGATACTGGCGGCAATTTAGCAGTTTTCAGTTCAGCGGGACCTTTGTATGATGGAAGGCTTGGCCCTCAAATTACCGCTTTAGGGCCTAACGGCACTTCTGAAGCAGCAGCTATAGTAAGTGGCTCAGTTGCAGTACTGCAGCAGGTTTACAAAGACAGCAATGCCGGGCGTTTACCTCCGGCCTCATTAATCAAAGCAGTCTTATTTACTACGAGTGACGATATAGGTAAGAAAGGTGTTGATTACCGATCAGGGTTTGGTTTGTTAAACTTATATAACGCTGTGAAATGCATTCAGCAAAAAAAATATGACATCAATGAATTAAGCCAATCACAAGTCTGGACAAAAACCTTAACGATTCCAGCACATGCGGCCAATTTTAAAGTTTCGTTGACCTGGACCGATACTGCAGCCCGGGTAAATGATATTAAGGCTTTGGTAAACGACCTTGATCTTGAAGTGGTGGAACTCAGCTCCGGAACTGTTTACAAACCATGGTGCTTAAGCACGTTTCCTAATATTGATTCCCTGGAAAAATTGCCTGAAAGAAAAAGGGACTCTTTAAATACTTCAGAACAGGTTTCTATAGAATTGCCGGCTGCCGGATTATACCAGGTGAAAGTAAGTGCGAGTCAAATTCAAACTGTTAATAAGCAGCCGTTCAGCATCGCATATAGTTGGGATACACTAAATACCCTAAAATTTATAACGCCGGTTCCCGAAGATATCAACAGAAGGGAGAATCCCAATCTTAAAATAAAATGGAAGACTGCAGTCGCTGATACCAATGCTACGGGCCGTCTCTCTGTAACTTTTAATAATGGGCAATCGTGGCAAACAATTGGTTCAGGTATTAGATTAGAGCACCAGTCGTTTGACTGGACTATACCTCAAATTACCGCTATTGCACAATTGCGGATGGATTGTTCTTTTGGTCGGTTTTTTTCTGGCGGGTTTGTTATTGCGCCGCTTACGAGGATGAATGTAGATTATCTGTGTCATGACTCTTTACGGCTCTCGTGGCAAAAAAACAGGTTGGCAAATGGATACCAGGTGTATGCTTTGGGCGACACTGCTTTCATGAAACCAATATCAATTGTAGCAGATACTTTTATTGTGCTTAACAAGCTTCTTCATCCTGAAAATATTTATGCGGCGAAGCCATTAATTAATGGTGTGGAGGCTGCAAGAAGTGTGGCTGTAGATGTAACGTACCAGGGCGCTGATTGTTATTACAAAACGTTGCTGGCCGAGATTGCCGGTGATAGTATTGAACTCACACTTGAGATGAGTTTTTTAAGCGGCGTTGACAGTATAGTGTTTGAAAAAGTAACTTCTGCGGGAGTATTCATAAGATCTATTGCAAGTGTTCCTTCTGTAGCAGGCAAATTTAACTATCGCTCTTTTGATAATTCCCCAGCTTCAGGAGCCAATTACTACAGGGCTAAAATATGGATTGGGGAACAGTTTGTTTATACGGAAATAAGTTCTGCGAAGCATACCGGCAAAAATTTGATTTTTGTTTATCCTAATCCAATAACACCAGGGCAAACCATTACCTTCCTGATCAAAGAAAGTGTAGGTGAAGGAACACTACAGGTAATAGATATTGCAGGCAGAATTATAAGAAATTATCCGTTCAATGGACCTCAGGAAATCACAACAGGCGCCTGGTCGGCCGGAGTTTATTTATACAGGATAGTGACTACCAGGGGTGAAGTAAAGGCAACCGGGAAATTTGTTATTCAATAATTTATACAGTGTTCGTTTTTCTTTTTTGCCAGCAAATAAATGCTCAAAGTTTATCACGATACAACTTTTAGAGTTCCACAGCTTTTAAGTACAGTGCAAACAGGTAGTACATAAATGCAGCAATTCGTAGTTTTAATCTGTCTCTGTATTAATTATAGTTAGCTGCCGTTTGGAAAATATTTGCTGATTTTAAAAAAAGCGTATCTTGTGCGGCCTTGAAAAAATTGACTGCCATATTGTTTCTTGCACTTTTTGCTTTCAACACTGTTGGTTACAGGTTATGGATTGAATATGTTCAGGTTAGGGCAGATGCAAAACTTGAAGCAAAGCTGGATAAAGGTTACTACAACGAAGACGAACTCGTCACAGTAAAGGTCCCTATTAATCTTCCCTATCAAACAAACTGGAAAGAATTTGAAAGAATAGATGGTGAAATGAATGTAAACGGTATTGTTTACAAATATGTGAAGCGTATGGTATATAATGATACTTTGATATTGTTATGCATACCACATGAAGAAAAAATAAAATTGCAGGAAAAGGCAAATGATTATTTTGGCAAAGTGAATGATCTTCCCGGAAATGATAATAATAAAAAAGCAGAAGTGTTCAAACAACTTACTGCCGACTATGATGTAAACAACTTATCCCAGTTGTTGTATAGTTTAAATAAACAGGCAGAATTCAATTTATTTAATGGTGCAT
>DATBFI010000471.1:0-2952 GCA_036558585.1 Chitinophagaceae bacterium | reverse complement strand
TTGAAGCAATCACAAGTATTATTAATGATAATCTTTTCATTCCAACTTATTTCAATGAAGCGGCTTATCTTAGTTCTCTCAGATACGCTCTCAGCATCCGGCTACAGCTACTGATTTTTTTGTCGGCTAATTCCAGTATTTCTAGATAAAACATGGTGCGGTTCAATTATTCAATTGTATAAGCAAAGGATCTCTTAATAAAGACTTTGGCAAATTATTCTGATTATCCACCCTCAACTTTTTACCCATCGCTATTAAAATATAAAACCTAATTACTTTTATATTTATCGCAAAATATTTTCTCTAACGCCGTTTTGATATTTTATTCTTTTACGTTTAAATCACTTTTAATGCGAATTTATTCTACCACCAATTCTACTTTTCTTGTAAAGGCCCGTCCAGTTTATATTACTGTATTCATAACAGTATTGCTTTCTTTTTCAAATAAAATGTTCCAGCTCGCTGTTACTAATCGTCCTACTGATTCTTATCACATGCCTTTATGACTTAGCTCATTTTTTAGGCATCAATTACATTGCAATTTTGCAACAAGTTTTAACCAGTATGAATGACTTCATGAATCAAATTTTAGGCAAAATAATTACTAAACAAAATAATGCAGTTCCTGTTTTGAAAAGATACAATCTTGATTATTACTGTAAATGTAAACGCACTTTGCAAAAAGCCTGAAGAAATTAACGTTGATATGCCCACTTTTTTAAATGAGCTTGAAAGTATTCCCGCGGTACAGATGCCGTTTAATGAAATGACGGCTGAACGGTTAATCGGTCATATTCTTATTCATCATCATATTCTTTTTCCTAAAGCAATAAAAATGTATAGTGAAATAGAAGCTGCATAGTTTGATATCAAACATGACATATGTTTTTTATGAAAGAAATACAGATTTTAATATTTGCCACTTTGCTTTTTTCAGCATGTAGCAACCCCAATGAGGATAACAAAGGTTTGGCAAGCAATTCTAAAATGGTTTTAGGCGCACCCCACGCACAAGTAACCACACAGCCAAATACAGACAGTGCCATTAAGGGTCCGTTGGCGTATGCACCTAATATTCCGCCCATACAGGATGGCGATACTGTTGAAGTAAAGATTGATGTAAAACATAAATTATTCCATGTAAAAAGGGATGTTGCATTTACGGGCTGGCTTTTTGGTGATTCATTACCCGGCCCGGTTTTGCATATCCGGGTTGGACAAACGGTAAAATTTTCCATGACCGACCGGTCGAATGAAGCAATGCCGGCAGGAATGACGATGCAGCCAATGCCACACTCAATAGATTTTCATGCAGCCATGGTAAACCCGGCAGATAAATGGCGCAGCATTAATCCCGGCGAAACCATCAGCTTTACATGGACTGCAAATTATCCCGGCGTATTTATGTATCACTGCGGCACACCAATGGTTTTACTGCACATGATTAGTGGCATGATTGGAATGGTTATCGTTGACCCGAAAGAGGGTTTTCCCGGAAAGGTTGACCGTGAATTTGCTTTTGTACAAAATGAATATTATTTGAAACAAAATGGAAACACTTATACTCCGGATACAATAACCGCTATGAAGAAAATGCCAACCTTTGTTGCATTCAATGGTAAACCAGGTCAATACGTTGTTCATCCCATTCATGTAAAGGCCCGCGACAGAGTTCGTTTATATCTTTTAAATGCAGGACCTAATAATGCGAGCAGCTTCCATGTGATAGGAACCATTTTTGATAAAGTTTGGATTGAAGGAAATCCGAAAAATGAATTAGAAGGAATGGATGTGATTGACTTAGCGCCTGCAATGAGTGCGATAGTAGAATTTGTGATGCCCGAAAAGGGAAGTTACACATTTGTTGATCATTCTTATGCCAATGCTGAAATGGGTGCACTGGGTGAGTTTGTAGCTGATTGAGTAATGTTCCCTTCAAGTACTAATTTCTTTTTATTACTCTACCCGCTCCGTTACAGGATCAGGCTGCTCTCCCAAAAACTCAACCCAGGCTTTCTTTATGCATGGATAATTTTTTGCGGCTTCAACTAAATCCATAAAGGCGACAAGATTATTCTCAAACCGTTGGGCAAGGGTTGCATTGATAATATCACCGTCAGCATTAAAAGCCTGGTGGGCTACTGCCAATGAAAACATGTCCGGAAATACACGCGTACCAAGGTGCTCCAAAGGAATGCGAAGCGACCAAAGCGCTCTGTTGCCTCCTGCCATAGAAGGTGAAGCTGACATAAGCAGGGCGTGCCTTTCGTTGAATGGTTGGGGACGAAATCGTGATACCCAATCAATCACGTTTTTAAGAAGCCCCGGAATTGAGGCATTGTATTCAGGAGATGATATGACAAATGCATCATTTGCAAGAACACGTTTGCGGAACTCTTCTGCACCTGGTGGAACAATTTTTTTCGCCTCGATGTCCTGATTGAAGGAGGGACAATCAAACTCTTTCATTTCTGCTAAGTCCACTTCAGCCCCATGTTTTTTAATTATACGAGACGCAATCTTTGCAAGAAGCGTATTGAAAGAACCTGTTCTTAAAGAGGCGGAGAAAACAAGAAAGCGCAATGGTTCTTGCTCCCGGTTGCGGGGCCGGATGCTTGTAGTTTGTTCATTTTGTTCCATTGTTCGTGCGTTTGTTATTTATTTGTTGTACAAAACCAATGGTTTATTTATCACTGTTATCCATAAAATATTTTTTATCTTTTATCCTTCTAAGTGCCTGCTATAATCATATATGAATTGAATTGTGATCGAGCATTGTCTTTCTAAAAATGTATAGAACGATATTATGTGGAAGAGATTTTTCGTCTGGTTTAACTGATGATCAGCCCTATGTTCTAAAGGTAATTCAATAATTTATCTGCCAAAAATTTCCTTCCTGTATTCCCCTGCACTTTCTGACTGCTTTTATGTGACATAGATCAATGTTATTTA
>DATBFI010000470.1:0-5391 GCA_036558585.1 Chitinophagaceae bacterium | reverse complement strand
TTAGAACTCCAAAGCGATGGATCAATTGTCCATCCAGATAAATCTCTGAGGCACCGGATTGCTGAATTACTAACGCCAACTGTCTGTCCAGTGAAGTATCTATTAAAAGATGCAACCGAAACCAAACAACTCCGGAGTCTGGAATTTGTGCTAAGTCATAAATATCTAATGTGGGATTGATAGTCTCCCAGGCTCCGTCATCATACGCTGAATTCGCATAGGCTGGATTATCACCTGCAAGAAATTTCCAATCTTTATCCAACAAAACACCTTCCCGTGGAAGCTTGTTTAAATAAAAAGCTGCAAGCGATGCATTTTGTGAAAAACAATTTTCAACAGATAAAAAAAGCGATAAGAAAATGATGTAAAAAGTTTTCATGCCGTTAGTTTAAGATGTTAGCGTTAGCTGAACAATAAACTCACTCCCCTCTCCTTCTTTTGTTTCCACTTTTTCCGAAGGAATCCTTACGGATATTTCACCACCATGTGCTTTAATAACATCATAACTCAAACTCAAACCCAGTCCTGTTCCCTGACCTGTTGGTTTTGTTGTAAAGAATGGCTGAAAGATTTTATCTACAACTTTTTGAGGAATGCCGGTGCTAGCACTTTACTCTATTGGTTGGGCTTCCTCTTTCACTCGCTCCCACAGTTCTTTGATGTTTAAGATTTGAGACCATTCTTCCATATAATCATGGTCCAACTTCGCACACTGAACTTCGTACACTCTTAATGCGTCTGTAAATTGTTTCTCGCTTCCGCCTGATAGTTTTGCCCATTTCAATTTCATTAGGATAGTATCTTCCGGTGCAGATATTTTCATCACAACTCCTAACATATTTTCCTCATACTTTCTTGCAAACCTTGATTGATCAAAAGGCGCATCAGTGAGAATCCAGAAATCAACTTTATCGCCTGCTGTTGTATCTAAAAGGTTAAACATTGATTTGTATTGAATCGCTTCTTCAATTGCAGACTCTGATAGGTAATAATCCGGAGGTATAAATGCTTTTATGAATGCAGGAATATCAGCCCGGGTAATGTTAATGACAATATCAATATCGTGGGTAGCTCGTGGTTCACCCTGAATACTGGAAACAAGCGAACCGGTAATCATATAATCTATTTGATTTTTATTAAGCAGATCCAATACCCTTATTAATAATTTCGGTTGTAACATTTAGCCAATCGTTGTAAATAAATTTCTTTTATCTCTGTTTCGGTTTTATCGGGAAATCTTTTGCGAAGACCTTGCAGGAAAATTTCTTTTACAAGTGCTGATAGCTCTACTGCTTTAAGTAATCGTTGCTCAGCACTCATTTTCATAAGTGTCTTTAAATACTGTTGATGATTTGGCGATTGCTTTATGCTCATTGCTTGAAGCAATGTACGGCATATTTTGGAAATTAAACAGCCATGTGATTCGTCTGAAAAGGGATTTATAAGATTTTATTGATTAAACTGATATAACTATTACTTTCATAATTTTATTAATCCCGCAAAATCCTGTTCAGACAGGTAATTGAATAACAAACTCACTCCCCTCACCTTCTTTCCCTGCCCGTCCGGCAGGCAGGGTCTCCACTTTTTCCGAAGGAATCCTTACGGACATTTCTCTTTATGTGCTTTAAGCCCCCAACCCCTAAAGCCTGCCTGTCGGCAAACAGGGGGAGTAATTAAATTGGTAACTGAACGATAAACTCTGCTCCCTCACCTTCCTTAGTCTCGATTCTTATTTCTCCGCCATGTGCTTTAATAATATCATAACTTAAACTCAAACCCAATCCTGTTCCCTGACCTGTTGGTTTTGTAGTAAAGAATGGTTGGAAGATTTTATCTACAACTTTTTGAGGAATGCCGCCCCCATTGTCAGTTACTTTAATGGTAACTCCCCGACCCCCTAAAGGGGGCTGAATGGAACTTGTTGCTACGGTAACACTTGGCTTATACCCGTCACCTTCTACCTTACACCTTTCACCTATTGCGTAAAATGCATTGTTGAATAAATTCAGCAGCACTCTTCCAATATCCTGTGGCACTACATTTATTTTTCCAATCGTTGCATCAAAATCTGTTTTTATTGTTGCATTGAAGTTTTTATCCTTTGCTCTCATGCCATGATAACTCAATCGTAAATATTCATCTGTTAATGCATTAATATCTGTTGGTTCTTTTTTTCCTGTGCTTGCTCTTGAATGTTGCAACATTCCTTTTACAATTGCATCGGCACGTTTACCGTGATAAAGGATTTTTTGAAGGTTATTTTGTATGTCGTTTAGTATTTCGTCTTCTACTTCATTCCTTTCGCCTTTCACCTTTTGCCTTTCACCTTTCAACTCATCGACTAACTCAACATTCACTTCAGAAAAATTATTTACGAAGTTTAGCGGGTTTTGAATTTCATGGGCAATGCCTGCAGTAAGTTCTCCAAGCGAAGCCATTTTTTCTGATTGGATGAGTTGGGCTTGTGTGGATTTCAATTCATTAAGTGAATCCTTTAATTCAGCAGTGCGTTCTGCTACAGTTTTTTCAAGTGTTACTTTTTGTTGTTCTATTAACTGGCTACGTTCTATTTCCTTTTCTTTTGCCAACCTTTCTTTTTCAACTGCCTCAAAAGCTATTTGTTTTTGTAATTGCTGGAAATGCCGGAATAAACTAACTGAAAAAAATATGATCAGCCATTCAAACATTAGTAGTTCTAAAACAGGATAGTGATCGTAGAGCCAAACTATGAAGGCGGGTATGGGTATTCCGATAATTTCGCACAACGATGCAACATAAGGTGGAATTATCATTATGCCTATGAAAAAGACAATGGGTAACACTGATACTACCTTTAACCTGGCTGACTTGTCTGGTGATCTCAGAAATAATATAAAAGTAATAAGGATGAAAAAAAATACCGTTGCATGCCCTGCTGCACCTACGTATGCCTCGTTCATTGAAATAATATGCAGCCTTGCCAAAGCAATAAAAACAGGAGCGTAAATACTCACACCGATAAGCCATTTATCCCAACGCGGCACATATTTAAAAGTTTCAAGGAAATGCCTTATAAGATGCACGAAGAAAAAAAGCGAAAGCACATAACAGGTATACCATACATAGTTTCCTGTTACCGGGTGTTCCCGGAAAAAAATACCAGTTGAATCGAGAAAGTTTTTAAACCCTACAAACGTAGTGACGAAAGAAAAATAAAGATAAACCCGTTTGCGAACTACGATGAAAAAATATAAATTTAAAAAAGCAGCTACCAGGAAAATGCCGAATATTACAGGTGGTATGACGGATGGTTCATTGTCAATATAATATTTTTGAATTACCTTATCCGCGAAATATATGTGAACATAAAACTTCGCGTGAACCCGAGAAGCATAATCGAACTTATGACGCTCATACACCAATAGTTCTTCTCCGGGTTGTAGTGTATAAAGTACCATCTTCGTCTTTTTTAATCCATCCCGCTGGCTCCATGGTACATTATAACCGGTTCTTCTATGATCCCATCTGCCTTTTATATCTTGCGTGTACACATCACCATAAGGCTCGTTCTCCGGTATAGCTATTTCCTCTTTCTGCGACATAGAATTTTTGATTCGGTAACGAAACCAATAAACGTTAACTCCTTTTTCAGGAAGTGTATCGAAATGAAATTGATCTGTAAACGGTGATTGAATTATCTGGTCAATAGTAAACTTGCCTGTACTGTCTTTGAGCATTTGCCAGTTACTATCATTTAAACGTAAGTACTCTGCTGTATTTGTTTTTATTTCATAAACAGGCGGTAAATTGTTTTGTGCGGCACAAATGAATGCAAGAGAAATAACGAAGAGTAAAGTGAATACTTTTCTCATAGCAGCCCCATTACCCTTAAAAGTTACTCAACATTATTCATTTCAAAGAATAAAGATTTTTTATACAATCGGCAATTGCACAATAAATATTCCTTCACCTTCCTTCCCTGCCCGTCCGGCAGCCTGCCTGTCCGGTAGGCAGGGCAGGGTTTCCACTTTTTCCGAAGGAATCCTTACGGATATTTCACCACCATGTGCTTTAATAACATCATAACTCAAACTCAAACCCAATCCTGTTCTCCGACCTGTTGGTTTTGTAGTGAAGAGTGGTTAAGCCCCCGGCCCTAAAGGGGAGTTAATCTCAACCATATCTTCAATTTTTTTAGTACTCACTTTAACTGTTGGTTCATAATGTTCCTCCGCCTTAGGCGGATTAAGGAACATCACCGCATAAAATGCATTGTTGAGTAAATTCAGTAATACTTTTCCAATATTCTGCGAAACAACATTTATTTTTCCAATGTTGTATCAAAATCAGTTTTCAGTGAGTGAGACAACACGTTTAAATGCTACAACAAAAATTTTACATCTCACATAACGTATCAATCATCTTTCAAACCCCTGATAACAACATTCCCGGTACCGTTTTTATCACAGGGGTAGCTAAATTCTTTTTGCAGGGCTACAGGATTATTAATGGTATTGTAGAATTCATCAAAGTAAAGGATAGTAGCTTTTACATACTTTATATCCAGCAAGGGGCAATCGGTATAGAGCTTATATATGTTCGTCCTTAAATGATTATAGAAGGCAATAACATCATCAAATCTTTTCATGTCAGGAATACAATAGCCCCGATAGCGGCGTTCCCGCACGGAGTTCATTTGAAGTTCTTCTGCAGGTTTTGCATAGGGTGCCTGCACCACACCCGCATGATCAAAATCATATGGAACAGCAATTGGAACTGTATTAGAATCCGCGGCCAGCAGCCTGATATTCTGGTACTGCACAGACCAATCAGTATTGCCTATCAAATATTCAAATACAGCCATTTTTAAAAATGCATCAGGCTCGGTTTGCTCAGGCCTGAATTGTCGCTTAATCAAAATGTTCCCGTTTCGTTTTGCCATTTGTCGCTCTTCTTCCAGAAGGATGCCATAAAAAGAAGGCGTGGCCCTTTTCTTTTTTGTATCATTCAGTTCTATTTTTACCAATCTCGCCCTGAAACTTTTTGGTGTAACCAGGTTATATATTTTATACACCAGCCATTCACGAATAACATATTCATCCCCCTGGCAAGGCATCACCAGTTTTAATTTATCCTGTTCTTTAAAAATCGACGAGGAAAGTGTATCGCTTTTTGAAAAATGGAGCAGAAGTGGCGGATACGTGCAATTGCCCATCGTCTTCCGAAAATGTCCCCTGGTTTTGGCTTCTGCAGAAATACTGACCTCGCTGCCATCTTCCTGTTTATAAGAAACAAGCAGGGGATGATATTGTGAATTTTCAGTTCTGTCGTTTATTAATGTACGAATGTTGCCTGTTAATTTAACGTCAAGCACTTCATCGGTTTCAAACAGGCCTTCTTTTGCTGATA
>DATBFI010000469.1:0-5138 GCA_036558585.1 Chitinophagaceae bacterium | reverse complement strand
CCAAACTCAAAAAAACAGAACCTAAAAGAAATGGTTTCCTGATAAATTCCCTTCGGCTATATATTTTCTGCATAGCGAACTAATTTTCTTCAAATGTTGTGATACTATTGATGTTTAGGCAATACATAAAATCCAATTCTTATACTGTCGTAAATATTGTTAAATGTGAGCTCAATGACTTTTCATAGATGCTCCTTCGTCAAGCATGACCATCTGAGTAAAGTCGATGAAATTGAAAAGTATAACTTCAGCTATTTTATTTTTAGCTTGTCATTCTAGGTAAGAAGAATCTATTTTAACGAGTGAACGATGCTTAAACTTATCCCGAACTCATGTTACTGAAGTAACTTACTAATCTCGCCGATAGCTGCTTTTACTTCATTTGAAGAACCGTCTTCCATATTTTTAAGCGCTTCCTTTAGTATGTGGTCTGCTTTGATTTTATTTTTGGATTTTTTGATCCCGTTAGCCAATCCCGCTAATGCCGCAAGTTGTAAGCCTTGTTCTTTTTTTATACCCGCGTTTGTTAGCAGTTTTAATAAGCCCGCAATTTCACCTTCCCTGTTGCGTGCACCAATTATATAAGAAAAATCTTCAAGAAAGGAAGTGCTTTCATTTGTTGCTTTTTTAAAAAACAATCCTTGCTTAACCAATAGTTCAAGAAGAGGCAAAGAAGATCCGGCCTCCGAGCTTAATACTGCCATTCTAAACCAGGAATTCTGTCCGTGTTTCTCCATTACGCTGGCTAAAGAAGGAACTACCTGAGTAGCAGGCAATTCCCCGAGGCTGAGTGTTGCCTGCAATGCCACACGCGCCGATGAATCATTAATGCTTGCAATTAACTGCCGAAGACACTCCGGGTATTTTTCTGATAAGATTATTCCAGATTCGCGCACACCAGGATGCGCATCTTTCATGGCCTTTTCAACAATTTTAGCATCCATCGAATTAAGACCTTCCAATGCAAAAAGCGCATGCAGACGAACTCTTGGATCCTGGTGATGTGTAAACAAATTTTTTAAAGCAGTGACTGCTGATTTATCCTGTCGTTCGAGGAGTATTCTTTGCGCCTGGAGCCTCCACCATTGGCTGGCATTCGAAAGCTGTTCAACAAGTTGTTCAGTGGTTGCATTTCTCAAATTTGGAGACAACTTTTTATAGGGACCGGCATCCTTTGGAACGATGCGATATATCCTTCCCTTATCCTTGCCATTATTGTAATCCATGTCGCTTTTCAGATCTTCGGGAATAGAAGCGGGTGACTCGATATGCTGCCTGTACATGTCCATTATATAAAGTGCCCCGTCCGGCCCTACCGTGAAATTATCGGGGCGAAACCAGGGATCAGTAGAAGTGAGGAACTCCTTGTTTTTTTCAGCATTGTCACGTTTTGCAACAAAGGTGACGCTATCAGCAAATGCTGTGAGTATATCCCTGTGCACGAGATTACCGGATACATCTCCTATAAAAACATTACCGTAATATTTTTCGGGAAAGGCATTTCCTAAATAAATAGTTGTACCGGAAGAGGCCGTAAAATGACCTTCCGCATATTCTACCTGGTCAAGATGATTTTCCTGGAAAGCCTGGTTGCGGCGTTTAGTACGCTCGACACGCCAATAAGGTGGCTTAGAAACATTGTACATAAGTGGATCATGATCAGAAATATTTGTTATGGCTTTTTTTAAAGGAAGATAAGGGTGCCTGTGCAGATATCTCCAGGGAATAACGGCCTGTTGAATATGAATAGAATTCTCCGTTAAGAACCGATGTCCCCACTCATCAATAGTCTGACCAAATTGAGTGGGTCCGGTTTCGAGTTCAAATTGTCCGCGATCCATCCTGAACCGAAAATCTGCTCCGCTCATGGATAGCGCCGGAGCACCCGGATTTTTTAGAGAAGTTACTTCACCCTCCTGTCCGAAATTGCTTGCATAGATCCAGTTATCTACGCTAAATCGAAGGTTGGTGATCTGCGCCTCAGGGTTGTTATGAAAAAATCCGGTGAAGAGTAATTCTTTTGTATCGGCCCTGTTGTCTCCATTGGTATCCTCCAGATAAAAAATGTTAGGAGCAGCCGTTACGATCAATCCACCTTTCCATGGCAGAATACTTGTGGCCTCTAACAAGCTATCGGCAAATATTGTTGACTTGTCTATCCTTCCGTCGTCATTCGTGTCTAAAAGCATGCGGATCCTTCCAGTTCCTATTCCGGATTCGGGCTTAAAGGGATAATCAGGCATCTCAACTACAAAAGCATTGCCTTGTTCATCAAAGGTCATCTCTACAGGATCAAGAACAAAAGGCTCGGAGGCGAATAGTTCAATTTTAAAATCTCTATTCAGATCAAGTGTTTTGAGCGCTTCTTCGGGAGACAGTGGATCTGTATAATGCTTCTCGGCACATGAAATACTTAGTACGCAAAGGATTAGTATCGTAGCAAAAATTCGTTGCATGGTAATAAAATTTAAAACCGAATGCTCCTCCGCTCTCCTTTATCATCAAATATGGTAAGGCTTTCGATATTCTCATTTATATTAATAGTCCTGGCAGACTGTGATAGAAAGGATGATCCATAGTAAAATTCTCTTTTTTCTGTCCTCCCATTTTTAAATTTGATTATGGCAGAAACTTCTGAAGGTTTTATTCGTATAACTTTTCCTCTTCGCTTAAGCTCAAACAATTTTAGCGCATCCCTGTTCTGACTAGCAACTACGAGATATTTACCTGAACTTCCCGTTAATTCAACCAGGGCCTTACCATTACCCGGTATATAGATCCCACTTTGTTGAATAGAAAGCGGTGAAAATCCTCCGGAGCCATCTCCCTTCAGCAATAAACCATTTAATGCATCATAGCGGCCTATGGATACTTCGGTACCAAAATCATTTCCATTAATTAATACATCCAAATTTCCGTCTCCATCAAAATCATCTGCAACCATCCCGTTTATAGTAGAAATTTGTGCCGCCTTGGGTAACGGTATCATTGCAAATTTTCCGTCGCCATCATTTTGCAAAAAGCATGATTGCAGCATATTCACTTTTAAACGAATAGCTCCTTCCCTTTTTGCTGCCGGAAATATTTCTTCCATTGTAGATGTTGCAAATAATTTATAATTATTGTACTGCTTTTTCAGACCCGGCAATTTTTCAATAATGTCGTCCCGGTTGTTGGCCGGAAATTCTTTTAATTGTCCTTTCTGATCCTGGAGAAATAAAGAAGTAAATGCTTCATAACCTCCATTATTATCAAAATCCTTTGCAGTAATGTAAACCGGGTATCGATCGCTTGCCCGGTAGAGTGTATTTAATCCAACATTTCCAATAATATAATCGGTTCTGCCAGTATGCCGGAAGTCTCCTGCAACAATTGAATTCCACCAGCCGATCTTATTATCAATACCTGCAGATGATGTAATGTTCTTAAATTTTCCCCCTATATTTTTTAGAAAAGTTACCGGCATCCATTCACCTGCCAATAGTAAATCAATTTGCCCGTCGTTGTCAAAATCTGTAAACAACGCATCGCACACCATCCCGATATTTTTCAACTCAGGAGCCACTTCTTCAGTTACATCCGTAAATTTTACTACTCCGTTTTGAGAATCATTTTTGAAAATAAAACTGCTGACCGGTTTTGGATACTTCCAGGGATCAACACGACCCGATACAAAAAGATCAGGTTTACCGTCTTTATTGAAATCTGCAGCTCTTACGCAAAGCTTGCTTGTGTAATTATTGGGGAGTGCGTTTACAGCCAGTGTAAAATTTCCTTTTCCATTATTGATGTATAACCTGTCCTGGTAGGTCGCACTGTTCTCTTTGTCTCTATACCCACCGCTGGCGGCATATAAATCAAGACTGCCATCGCCATTTGCATCAAAAAGCAGTAGCCCGGCATCCTTGTAATTGAAATGCGAAGAATCTTTTCCCACCAAATCTCTTTGTAAAAATTTACCGTTCGCTTGCTGCAAAAACAACTGTGCATGAATAAAAGAATTACCTCCCAGAACTATATCATCAAGTCCGTTTCCATCTATGTCTCCAACAGCCAATGCAGGACAATATTCTGAAAGCTTGTGGGGCAAAGTGGTTTGTATATTGAAATCAATAAACTCCAAATCTTTGTGCTTGAAATTTATTCCCGATTCCTTGGAAACTTCTTTGAATAAAGCGTTCCCCGCAATCATGGGCTTCTCCCATGAATACAATTCATGGGCGTCGGTGATATTAACTCTCAAAACCTTGTCAGCTTTTACATCTTTAATAGTTTGCTTTTTTTCATTGGGCCATCTAATCACAACAGAGTCAATAATGGTTGACTTACCCAAACCAAAATGTGCGATTGATTGAATCGTTGATAAATATCCCCTGTATGGATTATTCTCATAAACCTGGTGCTTTCCCTTATCATAATATATGTCTACCCATGTTCCTAACCCGCCAATATTTTTTTGATCACCTGTAAATTTTACCTCCAGATAATGATTCGTACTATTCTCTTTATTACGTGAATTATTTTTATAAATTAATGCTTCGTCATTAATATTATTAATTATCAAGTCCATGCTGCCATTGTTGTCCAGGTCGGCGACCGCCGCACCATTTGAAAATGTTGGCACAGTTAATCCCCACATTGCTGATGAATCACTAAAAGTGAGATCACCATTATTTCGAAAGGCATAATTGCGCAATTTTATTTGCGGGATTTGTTCTATGATCTTCTTCCTGGGGGTGGTTGCAAAAGCGTTGTCACGGTAAACCATAAAATCATGATCGGTTACATCTCTTGGAAATCCGTTTGTGACAATAATATCGCGGTAACCATCATTATTAAAATCGGTAACCAAAGGTGCCCAACTCCAGTCCGTTTGTGCTATGCCGCTCATAAAACCTATTTCGCTGAAAGCCGGAATTCCAATTGAATCATTTTCTCCCATTCGCGGACCCTGGTTCAGTTGTAAGGTATTTCTCACGTATTGATATTGATGGCCGTACATTTCGAAATTCTGATACGTCACCGTATTGTTAGCATTCAGCATCATTTTTTTGCGGTAATTATCTTCCGGGCTCATATCCAGTTCCACCACATCAGCCAATCCATCATTATTTATGTCGCTGATATCCTGTCCCATT
>DATBFI010000468.1:0-3097 GCA_036558585.1 Chitinophagaceae bacterium | reverse complement strand
ACCAACGACAAAGTATCGTCTCTAAAGGATGCAGCAGAAAAGACCGTAAATCCTGATGAATCGAAATAAGAAATTTTATCAGGAATTCAAGTTGTGAAGAGAAGCGGTGCAGATAGCTTCTCTTTTTTAATTTTACAATATTGGTATACTCGATCCTGGTCAAATGAACTTAATTAACGCTCCCGGGTTGAACTAAGTTATTACAAGAACTGTATGAAATTATTTAAAGAAATCTTTGCGCGGATCTGGGCTGTATGGGGTCTAATCTTTTTTATCATTACTATTCTCATCGCTTTCATTTTTTATAGTCCTTGTTTTTTCATGAGAGAACCGTCAGCCGGAAAATATCATAGGCTCGTTTCCCGTGGATGGATGACAGTTTATTTGAATCTTATTGCATGTCCCTTTAAAGTAAGAGGGAGTGAAAATTTTCAACCGGGAAAAAATTACGTGGTCACATGCAATCACAATAGTTTATTTGATATTCTTGTAGCTACACCATTTATGCCCTCTGCCAATAAAACAATTGCCAAATCAAGCCTTGCATATATACCCGTTTTTGGGTGGATATATTCTGCAGGCAGCGTTTTGGTGAATCGTAAAAGCGATAAAAGCAGGCGGGAAAGTTTTCATAAAATGAAACGGATGCTTGACCTTGGTTTCCATATGGTCATTTATCCTGAAGGCACAAGAAACAGAACCGATGATCCACTGAAATCCTTTTACGACGGTGCCTTCAGGCTTGCTGTGGAAGCACAGAAACCAATAATACCTGCCATAATCTTTAATACAAACAAGGTATTACCTGTTAATAAAAAATTTTATTTATACCCGCATAAACTGGAAATGCATTTGTTGCCCGCAGTTGAAAGTTTGAATATCTCTTCAAAAGAATTAAAGGTAAAGGTCTTCAGGATAATGTGGGATTACTATGAAGCAAACAGGTAAATATCCAAGAATTATTGCGCACTAAAATTTTTCTGCGCCACCTCTTTTTGAATTTCGTATCCAGTTTGCGCCTTCGACAGAAGGACCATGAAACATACTTCTCTGAATTTGGCTTGCGAAACTTTTTCTGTTATTTTTGAAAATTATATAAGCGCTTATATAATTTTATGAACTTTTATCAATCCCTGGGTTTTCTTGTCTTCGGCAGCCGCCTTAAACGCCTTAGCGATACTTTCCTGAATGATGTAAACCAGGTATACAGATCTCACAATATTTCATTTGATGCATCATGGTTCCCCGTGTTTTATATTCTTGCACAAAAACCTGAAGTTTCAATTAAAGAAATAGCCGGTGAACTTAATGTTTCTCATTCTGCTATAAGCCAGTTAATAAGCAATCTTCAGCAAAAGGGATTGATTAAATCTGTCGTTTCAAAAAAAGATGCGAGGCACAGGACCGTAACCTTTACTACAAAGGGGAGTAAGTTATTACAAAAAATAAAACCGGTTTGGGATGCATTGCAGCGGGCTATGGAAGAATTAGCAAATGAGCATGAGCAAAGCAAAAAAATTCTTGATGCATTAACTGCAATGGAAAAAAATATAGAAAAGGAAAGTGTATTTAAGCGGGTAGAAAAATTTTTAAAATAAATGATAGCTTGTTATGAGTGATAATTATTTGCCTTTGGACAGTACGTGGCTAAGTTTCCAGCAGGTAAAGGATTTATTGGATTATGGTCAGCATGTGTCTGTCACCCCCGACGCACACGATCGTATCATCGGGTGCCGTGAATATCTTGATAAGAAAATGAAACAATCAGATGAGTTGTTTTATGGCATTAACACTGGTTTTGGGTTCTTACAAAATGTTCAAATTGATAATGGCAAGATCGAACGATTACAATATAACCTCCTGAAATCGCATGCCTGCGGTTTAGGAGAAGAAGTGCCAAAGGATATTGTGAAGTTAATGCTCATGCTGAAGATAAAATCGCTCAGCTATGGCTACAGTGGTGTACAAATTGATACGGTGAAGCGTTTGATAGACATGTACAACAATGATGTGCTGCCGGTTATTTACACCCAGGGTTCACTGGGCGCTTCGGGAGACCTGGCACCATTAAGTCATTTAAGTTTACCATTGATTGGATTGGGAGAAGTTTATTATGCAGATACAAAACACAAGACAGAAGAGGTATTTCAAAAATTAAACTGGCAACCCATACATCTGAAGAGCAAAGAGGGCCTGGCATTAATAAACGGCACTCAATTTATGAGCGCTTATGGTATGTATTGTTTAAAAAAGTCAGAACATTTATTAAAGATGGCTGACATTATTTGCGCTCTGTCCTTTGATGCTTTTGACTGCCTCACAGAACCACTGAATGAAAACATACAAAAAATAAGACCCCACAAAGGACAAACAGAAACAGCAAAAGTAATCAGTAAATACCTGGCCGGAAGCGAAATAATGAATCAAAAAAAAGAACAGGTCCAGGACCCCTATTCTTTTCGTTGCGTGCCCCAGGTGCATGGCGCCACTAAAGATGTATTTGAAAATGTATTGAATGTTTTCCTGACTGAAATAAATTCTGTAACAGATAATCCAAATATTTTTCCCGATGAAGATTTAATTGTAAGCGGTGGAAACTTTCATGGACAACCTTTGGCGCTTCAACTGGATTTTCTTGCAATAGCAATGAGTGAACTTGCAAACATCAGCGAAAGAAGAATTTATCAACTCATCAGTGGACAGCGTGGCCTGCCTTTATTTCTTGTAAAAGAAGCCGGCATTAATTCAGGTTTTATGATCCCGCAATATACTGCAGCAGGAATTGTAAGTGAGAACAAACAACTATGTACACCCTCAAGCGTTGATTCTATCTCTTCATCCAATAACCAGGAGGATCATGTGAGCATGGGCGCCAATGCAGCCACAAAATGTTTGCGCGTAGTAAATAATGTTGAAAAAGTTTTAGCGATCGAATTACTGAGTGCTACACAGGCACTGGATTTCAGAAGACCATTAAAAACCTCGCCCATATTAGAAGAATTGTACAATTCATTTAGAGCTGCAATAAGTTTTAACAAAGAAGACAGGGTACTACATGATGATATGATGAGGGCGATTGAATTTGTAGCTTTTTACA
>DATBFI010000467.1:0-13004 GCA_036558585.1 Chitinophagaceae bacterium | reverse complement strand
CCTTTATCAATTCCTTTGCGAATTTCTTTTTGTCTTTCAAGAGGCATATTAATGGTATCCCGGCACTCTTTGCTGCAGCAGCCATTAAATTTTTCAGCACATTCTTCACACTGGATGAACAGTAAATGGCAACCTTCATTTTTGCAATTCGTATGTGTATCACAAGGTTTACCGCACTGGTGACAATGAGCAATGATATCCTTAGTGATTCTTTCGCCAAGCCGTTCATCAAAAACAAAATTCTTTCCAATGAATTTGCTCTCCAGGTGTTTCTCTTTTATTTCACGTGCATAATTTACAATACCACCATCAAGGTGGAAAACGTTTTTAAAACCTTTGTACAGCATATAAGCGCTTGCCTTTTCGCAGCGAATGCCACCCGTGCAATACATAATAATATTTTTTTCTTCATTGCCCTTCAGCATATCAACAGCCATAGGTAGCTGTTCGCGAAAAGTATCCGACGGAACTTCGATTGCTTTTTCAAAATGTCCAACTTCATACTCATAATGATTGCGGAAATCAACAACAATTGTAGCAGGGTCGCTAAGCATCGAATTCATTTTTTCTGCGTCAACATAGTTCCCTTTATTGATCATATTGAACGCAGGATCATTGATTCCATCAGCAACAATTTGGTTTCTTACTTTAACTTTTAAAACCCAGAACGACTTACCGTTATTATCCACTGCAACATTTAATCTAACTCCATTTAAGGACTGGACAGAATATAAAAAAGTTTTCAGCGCATCGAAGTTTGATTGGGGAACACTTACCTGTGCATTAATGCCTTCCATTGCAACATAGATTCTTCCAAACACCTTTAAAGTATATAGGTGCTTATATAAATAGTCCCTGAACTCCTTTGGATCCTGAATAGGAAAATAGCAATAAAAGCTAATGGTAATGCGGGTTTCACTTTCTTCCATTAAACGTTTCTTCAGTTCCTTATTTGAAATGCGGTTATGTAAGACTGGCATATCTATTGACTTCAGGAGTCGGGTTTTACACAAATAAATTTTTAATAAACCAAAGTTCCCATATTAATTGTACCTACTGCAGGTTAACAAAATACGAGTGCAAAGATAAATGATTGCTTTAAGGTGGTTTTAATGGAGTTATTAAAATGAGTATAAAACTACGAGGCTATGAAGTGATATTCCCCCGCAATAGTAATTTTGAACTGATCCATGCCCAAAGATTATACAACATATCAACTAAAAAGCTTACTCCAGCTTGCTGATTTCCGCAATAAGTTCTATGATATTCATACAAGCGAGCCAAATATTGGGAAAAAAAGAGAAGATACACTTGCTTTAAAAAAATCTATACATTCTTTCATAAGGGTTTTTTGTGAAAATCATTTTGCTGACAGCGATTATACTATTCTACAAAAAGAATTAAGGTCTAATTACGCGACAGAATGGTTTAACCGGTTAAGCCTGGACGTAATTTTAAAACTGATCACTTATATTATCTGGACCGATAAAAGTATGAAAGGCTATTTTCTTAAGAGGATTGAAGATAAAACCATGCTAAAACTGCTTATACGTTTAGAGCATGCGGCATTCTCATATTGTAAAGCACAGGAGCGCTGTAAATCTCAACAAATCAATGGTGCTTGCCTATGCAATAAGGAAACCAGAGCCCAATAACAACACGATAATCCGTTCTTAATTTTTGTCTTAACTCATTGCGTGACATTTTCAGCCTGAAATTTTGAGCGTGTATAATCTTTTGCAAAACTTCCCGTAAGTGCGGCAAATCCGGAAACCAATCCGCCCGTTATAGCTGTAATCCAGATAAGCGATATAGAAGATCCATTCAACGGTAAAATATAAGCTACTTTTTGCGAAAGAATATGATCGTTTGCATTATCGATTATACCCGCATGAAAACCCCATAGCAACGACAATCCTATAAATCCTGCCAGAAATGCTTTCACAGGATTTTGATGAACTGTAATCGCAACGATAAAAGATGTAATAGCAAAACTCCACCAGGCAAAATATAGTGGAGCAGCATAACCTAATAAAGCGGTAAGTATAACAGCAATAATAAATTTCATCAATTATAATTTAGGATCTCCTGAACGTTATTTTTCCTTTGAGATCAGTTTGTTTTTGTATTTGATTTTTATTCGCAAACAATAATTTATAATATTTACCTACAAGCCAGTTATTGATAAATGTGTCGTAATACTTACTGCCAGGATTTCCGTTTTGACCTCCCGGATAAATACCGTAAGCATTAATATCATCGGTTAGCTCTACTACCATTCGCCAGCTTGGTCCATGAAATTTGGTATATGCATTCACGCAGTTATCATCTCCACCCGAAATAAGATTTAAACGGCTTAATGCCGGTATCCGCAACAAATGACGCACACCGCTTTCTTTATATCTTGCCCACTCTGTTTTTTTTGCTGAGTCCAATTTTTGCAAAACAGCAACAGCCTGTTTATAGGCAACCATTACGTCAGTGCCGATTGTTTCTTTGTCAGTTGTATTAATATCATCAGCAAATTGGTATGCAGAATCTTTTTTAATACCATCAAGCAATGTACTTGCTTCGGGCCACGGGAGAGGTAAGGTTGATTGAGAAAATTCATCGCCATAAGTAACTGTCATTAAACTATCCCACCAAAGTTTAAAAATGGTTGGTCCTATTTCTCCCGGGTCATTATTCAGCTTCCATTTTTTAAAAATGTCAAGATATTTTTTCTCATCACTGTTAAAACTTGTTTCATCAATATAATTTAATAAAACTGGTCTTGCCATCTCTGCAAATATATTGTGGTTGCTGGTTTGAAGTTTTTCCATGTCTTCTATGGAAATATGTTGCGTGGCAGAAAGACGTTTGTTAATGAAGTAACCTCTGTACACGGGATAGGTGCCGCCAAGATAATAGGGGTATGTAGTATCATAAGGCATTTGATTAGCACTGCTTACGAAACCCCTTTCAGGGTTATGCATTATAAGGTTAGCACTGTCAGGAATAAATCCTCTCCAGGCGTAGGTAGTATCATCACCCGGCATGATAAAATCGCCTTGTCCTCTCCATTTGGCCGGGAATTGTCCCTGTTGTTTTAATGCAATATCACCTGCTTTGGAGGCGAACAACATATTTTGCCCGGGGCATTGGTATGTTGAAATTGCATCTAGGTAATCATTATAATTTTTAGCACGATTTAATTTGTAGAATGTCCGTAATTCATTGCTTGCGTCATGTGCTTTCCAGCGACATGCATAAGCTTTATTTGTATGCAATTTGTCAGGATAATTCTTGTCATACATTACAGGTCCCCATACTGTCATTGCAATACGTTCTGTATCGCTTGTTTTGCCTTTTATTTTTATTATTTCATTTCTGAACACAGTTCTTCTCCACCTGCCATTGTACCAATATTCCTGCATTGTACTGTCCCTGAATTTTACTTCATAATAATCCCGTACATCCCGTTCAGCATTTGTAAATCCCCATGCACAATCATTATTGAAACCTATTATAACAGAAGGAGCGCCAGGAAAACTTGCGCCATAAGCATTAATACCCGGAGCTGAAATTTGTATCTCATACCATAGCGAAGGAAGATACAAACTTAAATGTGGATCATTACACAAAATTGGCCTTCCACTTTTTGTTTTTGTGCCTGCAACAGCCCAATTGTTGCTTCCATTTTCTTTCTCAGGCTTTACCGGGGGAGTTACAGGAGCAACCGGCTTTTTATACGAAAAATATATCGAGTCAGTATTGACAGGAGGTGTTATATTAATACCCGCTTTTGCAAATACGGTTCCTTTAGGATCGATAGGATCCAGTGAATCTTGCCCGTAGGGAAATAATGCTGCATATTGTTCTTTGGTAAAAATTGATTTTGCATTTGTTCTTTCAAAATCCTCTTCAAAACCGGCCAGATCGAATGACATATATTTAAGAAACAGGGCTGATTTAAGATTTGTCCATTTCTCCGGTTTGTAATTCAGCAATTTGTATTCAAAAGGATAGGTACTTTCATTTAATGAGTTAATATAAGCATTTACACCGGCCGTATAGGCATCACATGCTGCCTTTGTTTCCGGATCTGCATCCATTGTTTTTAAAGAATTCTCCGCACCATATACCATTCCAAGCCGCCGGAAAAATTTATCAATATTTAAAAAGTTCGTACCATTTGCACTGTCCCCCATAATTTCACTTAATCTTCCACCAGCTGCATATGTTTGAAAATCCATTTGCCACAAACGAAATTTAGCATGCAGGTATCCCTGGATAAAAAAAGCATCGTGCTCATTGTCGCTATACACATGCGGCACAAGACGAGTATCAAAATATACTTCAGCATTTCCCTGCAAATCATCCAATTTAAGGTCTTCATTAAGATTGGCATTTACCGGTTCCGCATTTTGCCAGAAACCTTTTTGCGGCGAGAGAAAATAACCAAGCCTTGGTGTTTTACTTCCGCCCGTTGGTAGCTGTGAATTCAAAGAAATGATCAAACAGATTGTGATGACAGCAGAAAGAATAAAGAGGACTAAGCGCATGTTTTATTTTTAATGCCTGAAAATAATAATAATTAAGAAATAAAAAAGTTTTTGAACCTGAGTATACAAATTCTTTAAGCCTCCATTGGCCGTACCATTGCAATAAATTACAGGGAGAACAAAAAAAGATAACTGTAATTTTACTTCCCCTAAAAAAATAAAATCATGGAAATCCCTGAAGGCTATCAAACTGTAATGCCTTACATTATTGTTGAAGGTGCAGAAAAATTTCTCAATTTTTTAAAAACTGTTTTTAACGCGCAAGAAAAACTAAAAGTTCCCGGACCTGAGGGAGGAATTATGCACGCTGAAGTTATAATTGGCGGTTCTACCATTATGGTCGCAGATGCTACACCACAATATAAACCACGACCGGCAGGGTTGTATATCCATGTTGAAGATACAGACAAGACTTATGAAATTGCTTTGAGAGAAGGAGCAACTTCTTTAACGAAACCACAAAAACAAAGTTATGCTTCACGTACAGCAGGAGTTCTGGATGAATTCAGCAATACATGGTGGCTGGCAACCCCATAGATATTCAAAAACTATATTCCTGCTAACAGCCATAACGGCCGGTTTAGGAAGATGTTAGTTGTTAAAAATAAAAACCACACGTAACCCAATTATCATGCCCGCTGCTTTGGCCAAAACCATAAGCAAAAGAATTCGCAGATTATTTCTTTAATTCCCCAATCAAAAACTGCACTTCATTTTCAGTATTAAAAGCATGCAATACAATGCGCAATCTTTCCTTGCCTTTTGTGACAGTTGGATATAAAATAGGCCGGACATCCAGGTTATTTTGCTGTAATTTTTCGGCTAAGATCTTAATTTGATCATTGCCGGGGACAATTACAATTTGAATTGGTGTTTGTGAAATGGATTTTTCATAAGGGATATCGGAGGATTGAAATAAATTGATGAGTCGCTGCAAATGTTTGCGCTCATTCATCATGTTAGGAAAGGTTTGATAGCTCGCTTGTATTAAAGCTACTGCCTGTTCGGGCAAAGCAGTTGAGTAAATAAAACTTCTTGCAAAATTAATAAGATAATTTCTTAGCCGCTGTGAACCTGTCACTGCTGCACCGTGACAACCACATGCTTTCCCAAATGTGTGCACACGGCAAAATATTTCATCCTGCAAATGAAGATATTGAACCAATCCTTCCCCGCTTGCACCAATAACGCCTGTCGCATGTGCTTCATCAATAATTAAGTGAGCATTATATTTTTTACAGAGCTGCACAAGTTGTTGCAATGGGCAAATGTCTCCATCCATGCTAAACACTGATTCTGTTACAACAAATATTTTTTTTTCAGAAGCTGCTATATTTCCCGAAACAACCTGTTGTAATTTTTTTACAAGATCATTTAAATCATTATGTGCAAAAGAAAACGATTGAGCAAAGGATAACCTGATGCCATCGCGGATAGAGGCGTGCGACAGAAAATCAAAAAGAATAATATCATCACGCTGGGGAATACACGAGAGTATACCAACATTTGCATCATAACCTGAGTTAAAGATCACTGCAGTTTCTGCCTTATGAAATGATGCGATCTGTTTTTCGGCTTCCTCTATCAATTTATAATTACCTGCCAATAATCTGGAACCTGTAGAGCCGGTTTGAAGTTTGCAGTTTGGAGTTTGCAGTTTGTAAAGAAGATTATTTTTTACAATTCCCAGATAATCATTCGAACAAAAATCAATTTTACTTTCGGGTAATTTTAATTGGCGAAAAGCATTTTGTTGTTTTCGTTCATTTAATTTTTTATCCAGAAAATTATCATTATACATTTTTCAAAGCTAAAATTTTGTGTTTGATATTTGCACCTGGCGGTTCAATTGAAAATTGGAACGATGAAGTAAGTGCGACGCCGGTTTGCCACCCGTCGGGGGAATAACTCAGTCGGGCTGGCAACAGGCGATGATAGTACAAAAGCTGGATCCCAAAAAAATCTCAAAGTATTCATTAATGGAATTATTTGATAATACAAGAAATATTCTTGGTCTACAATTGCCAACCGATCCCCGTTGGGTTGATCTTGCCGGGGTTAGTTTGCAGGAAATTTTAAGCGATCATGCTTATTGTGAACAGAAAGCTGCGACAAGTTGTATTTCTATTATTCAAAAATATTCTGATAAAGAAACGCTCGTCAATGAGTTAGCTCCGGTTGTTACGGAGGAATGGGGACATTTTCGCCTGGTATTGCAGGAATTGCATAAACGTAATCTGCAATTGGGTAAACAGCGAAAGGATGAATATGTAAATAAGTTGCTGGAATTTCAAAAAAAAGGTGGTGATGCAGAAGACAGATTCCTGGATCAATTGCTTACTATGGCTTTGATTGAAGCGCGCAGCTGCGAACGTTTTAAACGATTGAGTGAAGGATTGAACGATGAATATCTGCGAAACTTTTACCGCCGCTTCATGGAAAGCGAAGCCGGACATTATGCATTATTTATTGAGTTGGCAGAGACATATATTGATAAAGAAAAAGTACGAAATCGATGGAAAGAATGGCTTAATCATGAAGCAAAAATAATGAGTGAACTGAAGCTTCGTGGCGATAGGATGCATTGAAAATTTGAAATCCGGAATCCCAATTTCGAAATTGAAAAACGACAAACGAATACATTTTCTAACTTTAGAGATAAATATCTTGCTATGGTTGATGGAATGAGAAAATGGTTCAATGAAAATTTTAGAGAAGAGACTTACAAGGCGTACCTGAAAGAATTACACCTGTTGCATCCCGGTGCTCTTGAATTTCGTGTAGCGGAGACGCCAATATTTGTGGATAAAGTTTTTACACAAAAAATGATTTCGGCATGTGAAAGCATTGTTGATGTGATAACACAGCATAATTTCAAGTCATTAACAGCACATGCAATTCCAGAAAATGTAAAGGTGCCCAATGAAAATGATCATTCTCACTTTATTGCATTTGATTTTGGCGTTTGCGAAAATGAGAATGGTGAGTTAGAACCAAAATTGATAGAGATGCAGGGCTTTCCTTCTTTATTTGCTTACCAGGTCCTACACTCAGAAGTCACAAGAAAATATTTTCACTTACCTGATAACTATGATTCTTATTTAAACGGGTTTAATAAAAAAACTTATTTGCAGCTGTTGAAAGAGATAATCGTAAAAGATTGTGATCCTGAGAATGTGATACTGCTGGAAGTATTACCGCATCAGCAAAAAACAAGAATAGATTTTTATTGCACACAGGATTATTTAAATACACCCGTAGTGTGTTTAACGCAGCTGATTAAGGAAGGGAAAAAGTTATATTACCGAAATGCAGAAGAAGAATTAATAGAAGTGAAACGCATTTACAACCGGGTTATTTTTGATGACCTGCAACAGCAATCACCCGCGATACAGGAAAAAGGAAAAATTCTTTTTGAAGAACTCGATGTAGAATGGGTGCCGCATCCTAACTGGTTTTACCGAATCAGTAAATTCACGTTGCCTTATATAAGTCATCCCTATGTGCCTGAAACAAACTTCCTGAGCGATGTAAAACAAATTCCTTCTGATCTTCAAAATTATGTGCTCAAACCCTTGTTTTCTTTTGCGGGGCAGGGTGTAGTAATAGACGTGACAAAAACCGATATTGAAAAAGTAAAGGATCCGCATAACTGGATATTGCAGCGCAAAGTAAAATATGCAGATGTTGTTAAGACGCCTGATATACCTGCAAAAGCAGAGATACGTATTTTTTATTTTTGGAAGGATGGTGAAGCCCGGCCTAAAGCTACACATAATCTTGCACGTTTAAGTAAGGGCAAAATGATCGGCGTTCGTTATAATAAAGACAAGGAATGGGTTGGTGGTGCTACTGCTTATTTTGAAAAATAATTTTTTAACAGCAGCAAATCACCAGGGAACATCTCAATAAGATTTATTGTTGAGAAATTGCAGCCGAAGACGAAGTTTTTTCAGGATAATTAAGATAATTGGGAATTTCAAGATGGAATGCCGTTCCGTGTCCATACTCTGACTGAACTGAAATTTCACCACCAATACGATTGAGTGCTTCTTTTACAATATACAAACCAATACCAAGTCCGTTCACAGAATTAGAGCTGCGGAAAAACATTTTAAAAATGCTGTTTAGATGCTGATCCAAAATGCCGATGCCATTGTCTTCAATTTTAATAGATGCTTTATCACTATCTGTTTTAATAGAAATTTCCACCCTCGGATTTTTTTCAGCAGGTTTCTGGTATTTAACAGCATTAGAAATAAGATTATCTATTATGACCGACATTCTGAAAGCATCATTTATAAATTCTACGGGTTGATTTATGTCTAAAATATATTCAACTTCAGGTTTCTGCATTTTAAACATCTTGATGCTTTCATCAAGCAATACGGTGAAATCAATTTTGGTATGTTCATCTTCAACCCGTATGCTTTTATAATACTCGATTATTTTTTGGATAAATACATCCATCTTGTTTACACAAGTTTCAATCATTCCCAGGTACCCGTTAGGATCCTCTACAGAATTTTCCATTTGTGCGAGGTTGAGTATACCCATTACTGAGGCAAGTGGAGATCGCAGATCATGTGAAGTACTGTATATAAAACGATTTAACTCATCATTCGCCTTTTGTAGTTCCCCAATTTTTCTATCAAGTTTATCACGTGTAGCGTAAATTTCATAAGCATTTTGTATAGCGTTTTGCAGCTCAAATTCGTCCCATGGTTTTCTTATGTAACGGTAAATTTCTCCCTTATTAATTGCGTCAACAATCGCTTCTGCGTCTGTATAACCTGTAAGCAAAATTCTTATTGGCCTGGGGAAAGCCTTTCTTACAATATTAAAAAATTCAACGCCGGTTGAATTCGGCATGCGTTGATCTGCAATTATTACATGAATTTCTTCTGTATTAAGAATTCCCATTCCTTCGGCTGCAGAGGTTGCGGTGTGAACTTTGTATTTACGTCTAAACGTTGCCTGAAAAGATAAAAGGTTGTTGCTTTCATCGTCAACATATAATACTGATACTTTTTCGTCTGGTCTCATAGAAAAATTAATTCTTGGAAGGAGGATGGATATGCGGTAAAGTTATAACAAATTCAGCACCTTTTCCAGGTTGTGAAAACACTTCAATTTTGCCGTTGTGTTCTTCAACAATCTTGAAAACGATTGCCATACCTAAACCCGTTCCTTCTCCTACTGCTTTAGTTGTAAAAAATGGTTCGAATATGCGATGCTTCACCTGTTCATTCATACCCGGACCGGTATCCTTTATAGATATATGGATAAATTTATCTGATGTATCACTTGTAGTTATAGTAATACATTCCTCTTCATTGATTTCTTTTTTCTCACTTATAGCCTGAATTGAATTATTCAGGATATTCATGAATACCTGGTTTAGTTTACCGGGAAAACATTCTATATTCCCTTTGCTCTCAAATCTTTTTTCAATCCTTATATAAGAAGGCAATGAATTACGTAATAATACAAGTGTAGACTCAATGCCATCATGTACATTGGCTGTTTTTAATTCGCCTTCGTCAAGCCTGCTGAAAGTTTTTAAGCCTCTTACAATTTCTGCGGTGCGTTCAGCACCATCCTCAATTCCTTTCAATAATTGTTGAATTTCTGCTTTGACAAAACGTATATCAAGTGCCTGTTCCTTTTCGTATACATTTTGTAGTTTCCCTGACAGATTATCATTCTTTGCACTATGAAGCTGGTTATAGTCATGTATAATTTCAAAAAGGTCATCAATGTCGAGTTTAAGCGGCTTGATATTCGATTTTACAAAATTTATGGGATTATTGATTTCATGAGCAATTCCTGCTGTAAGCTGACCTAAAGAAGCCATTTTTTCTGCCTCTACTAATTGTATTTGTGCATCCTTAAGATCTTCCAATGCTTTACGCAGCTGGTTATTTGTTTTTTGCAACTGATCTGTCCTTATCGCAACTTTTTGTTCAAGTACTATATTTTGTTCTTTAATAAGTGTTTCATTTTCTCTTGAAATTTTAAGCGCTTCTGCCTGCGAAAACTCTTTTTCCTTCTTATAAGTATTAATCTTATCAGCAAGTGCAATAGAAAGGAGTATGGCTTCGAGGGCTGAACCTAAATACAAAATGTAATTTGTAAAAATGTTGGTGGGCAGGAAGTTGAGATTTTTTAAAGTATAAATTATAACAGCGGATAAAAAAAATGACCATGCTAATAAATAAAAATAAGCCGGACGATATCCTTTTTTTAAAATGAAAATCGACAGGCATAATAAGGTAATACCACCGGCAAGGCTATTATAATTAATAATTAAATAAGCCAAAAAAGAATAGTTGGAAAAAGAGAATAGAATTGAAATAATATAGAATGCAATAAGAAGATATAAAACAGCATTGATTTTTGGTGCATACAAGCTTGTACGCAAAAATGATTTTGCAAAAGTTATTCCCATAATTCCTGCAGAACAGGATGTGCATACAACGATATAGTTATTGATTGTAGGGAATGAGGGCCAGAAATATTTAAAAGACCAGCCTGCAAATGTTAACTGCGCCAGTCCCAAACAAAAAAGATAAAGAAGATAAATAATATAACTTCTGTCTTTTGTTGCGAAGGCAACAAATACATTGTACAAAAAGGTAGAGAGAATGATGCCACAATAAATGCCGATAATGAGATCTTGTTTGGAATTATTTTCATTTAAACTTGAATAATTATTAATTGTAAGCGGTAATTCCAGTGGATGAGAGCTGCATACGTTCAGGTAATAAGTTTTTTCCTGGTTATAGGGTATATCCAAAAGAAAATTAAAATCAACATCAGTGTTACCGCGACTGTTAAAATTTTTAGAATTGCCGGTATGCCTTTGGAGTTCTAATTTATTAAGTGTGTTTTTTTCAAAAAGTAAAATATCAGAAATATTAGGGTATCTGATAGAAAGATATAAATTCGACTCGTGGGTGAGGTTCTTTATACTAAATCTTATCCATAAACTGCTCACAGGCAAAGTGAACACTTGCACTGTCCTGCTGCTCTTTTTAAAATTGTTCTGAAAAACAATATTGGAACTGTGATATACTACTTCAGTGTCAACCAGTACCTGTACCATTTTCCCAATATTTAATGGGATGGTACTATCAGATATAGGGATAACTTCTTGTGCAAATAATTGATGCTGGGCAATAAAAAAAATCAGGACACTATATACCTTTAAAATAGAATTTTTGCGAACATGAAAGAAGTTTTTAATTTTCATGCTTATCACCAAATAAAAGGAATTAATTTTTTTACTTTTTTCTGGTATTCACTATATTTTTTGCCGAATAACTCTGATAATGCCTGTTCCTCAGTAGCAATTCTTGTATAATACGCATAAAACATACAAACAAATGAAATAATCGTTCCAATTATACTATTTAAAAAAACCGATGTTCCTACCATTGCCCACATAGCGCCTAAATAACTTGGGTGCCGTACAACTGAATACGGCCCCGATGTAACTAATTTCTGATCTTCTTTTATCTGAACGGTAGGAGTGAACTGCTTTCCTAAGGTGTGAATCGCCCAGATTCGGAAAATTATTCCTGTTGCAATAATAAACAAGCCAATTATAGATAAAAGTAAATTATCATGAGCATTTCTAAAATAAGCCCAATCAATTATTGCAACAGCAACACTTAATATAGACATAATAATAATCAACAGCACAGAAAATTTATCACGATTCTTGTTTTCAACAGTTTCTTTTTTACTTATTGGTGGCTGAGTTGCCCATACCCCAAAAACGGCGAACATAATAGCTATGTTTTTATACTGAAGTATCAATTCTGGTTTTCCTGATAAAGGTAAAAGCTGAGCGAGTGCAATAAAACTAATAGCCAATATCAATTTTTGCTTCATTGAGTTTTAATTTGAATTCCTGATTATTTGCTGAAGGTATTTTTAAATCGTAGTGAACAACAACATGAAGATTTTTAAAAGGAGATTTTTCTTTGATGCTGCATTGAAGATTTTTTCTCAGATTCAACATTTTTTCCCTTTCACGTGGATGTGCATTTGAAAGTTCTTTCACATCTTCAAGAAAAACTGCTGTGGCAAGCAAATCGAGTTTTGGATAATAAAATGTACCACTATTTCCTACCTCTGTAAATACCCGGCTTCCTATCCATTTATTAAATCTTACGGTAGTTGGAGAGCATAATGAAAACATTGTTGAAAGACCAAGTTGATCAGCTATCACAACAGAAGCACGGGAAGGAAAAAGGCTGCCAATGCCCAATCCTGCTACTTCTTTAGAATTCCATAAACCTGATAATTCTCCTGTTCCAAATTGTGAGTAATAGCGTACCATATCGCAAATCCGGGGATCCATCTGTGATGTGGCCTCTTCAATTGGTAAAGGATTTATACCGTCAACTGCCTGAACCCTTGCACCTCCAAATAATTTTTCTTTATTTAAAG
>DATBFI010000466.1:0-7806 GCA_036558585.1 Chitinophagaceae bacterium | reverse complement strand
TGTAGTATTGAAACTAACTTATGCATTTTATCCTTCTTTCAATTTTCGTTCTTACTCTGCCATTCTTCTATAGATCGAACCATTATAAAAAGTGGCTGTCGGTAAACCGAAGTTTCCCCTGTTCTTTTGCCAAAATGTTAGGTAACCGTCCGGAATTGTTATCGACGCAATCTTTTTAAATTTGTTTGTTGAGATAAAAGGTTGCAGTGTCTCTTTTTCATCTTCTCTTATAATAATAAACTCACCTTTATAGATATTCATCAGGTAATCAACTTTTTTTGTTACAGGAACCAATTTTCCCGTGGCAATTTCGGTATTATCTTCAATACTTCTGAATGCACAATTATTATTCATACACCCATAATAGTAATTATAGCTTCCCATAATCCTGCTTCCCTGCGGGATATTTTGAGCAATTATTTTTTGCAAAGCATTACTGTTTCTTGAAGGCAGATCACTCCAGATGATAGCATATTTCATACCTGCGAAAAAGATCTGAATGCATAGTGCCACTACAAGAAAATTTGAAGCAAAACCGGCCGAAATTTGCTGCCGGATACAAAAAAGCAATAGCATCGCATTTAAAATCAGAACCGGAACGATCATCCCATGATGATAGCTCCATGGAATAACTATTGATATAAAAACAATACAACCAGCTATAAAACCATACAAGTAATCAGGCAGTTTTATCCTTTTCAAAAACGCATAAATCAGAATAATAAAATCGATCAAAAGCCATGCAAAGGAATTTACATCTATATGATTATGGATAAGTGAGACCTGGGTTTTTACAGAAGGAGTTATATAGGTAAAAATTTCCACCGGATTGCCAAGATGGGGATTATACCAAACTAAATATGGAATACCAAAGGATAAAAAAAAATGAATAAAGGGAAAGCTTATTAGTTTTATATTTTTCGTCTGTATCCCTCTAAAAAATATTTTAATTAACGGAATTGCAAATAGTAAATACAGAAAGGCTGAACGGGGTGTGGTAAGAATTGCAAGGCAAAATGCTATCCCGCTTAGCAAGTATGCAATTAAAAATCCGCTATAATTTTCTTTAATATAATCTTTTAGAAAAAGTAAAAGACTTAATGAAATAAAAAAAAGCGTTACCATTTCCATCCTTCCACAACTCAAAGAACCACAAACAAGAAAATTTGTAAAAAACAACAGCAAAAAAAATCTTGAAATGGTCTTGTTCCTTGTAATAGTAAATAAAACTTTTCCAAAAATTATGGCGGCTAAAGCGCCGCATATATATACAGGAAGACGAAAGAAAAATGCCGAAAAAGCGATGTGATTTATAATAAACGCCTCCAAATAGAAAAATATAGGGCCAAAGAAAAATACTTCTTTAAAATCAGAACTTAATGGGTGAACATTTAATAAAAAATTGTGATGTTTTGCCAGTGAATAACTAATATCTGCAAAAACGACTTCATCATACCAGGGCGGAATAAAAATACCCAATGAAAAAATTTGCACTATAATTATAACCGATAAGATTGTGTAAAACCATTTGTTGTTCGAAATAATTTTTAAAGCAATTCCTTTGGCTTTATATATTATCATTTCAGTTTTCCATAAAAGGGTTATAAAAAAGTTATGCATTAACAATCGCGGGTCGTTGAGATATTTCATGATAACACAAAACATCTTTTGCGAAATAGTGGCATACCATGCTTTTCCGTGTTTTTTCCCGTTTAGTTATCGCGGCGCCACCATGCAGGAGATTAGCATGCCATATTAAAAAGTCGCCTTTTTTTGGAAGAAATCTTTTCTCTTCCAAATGGTTTTGAAGAATTACAGATTCAATTTTTTGTTCATAATGTTGATAATTACTCTCTCCAAGCTTCAGAAAGTTATTACCGGTATTGTAATTTTCGCTCATGACATAATTTAATTTATGACTGCCGGGATAATAAATTAATTCACCACTTCCTTCTTCAACATCTTCCAGTGCAATCCAGATAGCTGCGAGGTATCCCAGAGGTTCTGTAGTCATATGAATAGAATCGCTGTGTGGTTTTTGTTCACTTCCATAAATGAAATTGATCGTTTGGAAAGGATTAACTTCTTTATCAAAAATAAACTTCATCAATTTCAATATCTCCGGATGATGAAATACCTGGTCGATTAATTTGCTTTCTTTCCAGGCATCCATAATTTTTCTTCCCGTGAAATTGAAATTAATTTTATGCCGGTTCAGTAAATTTTCTATTTCCGCGTTTATTAAATCGGCTTTTTTAATAAAAAATCGGGGAATAATCATATATCCCCTTGCAGGCCATTGTAGCAACTCGCGTTGAATAGTCTCCGAAAACTCTTTAAACAAAGGATTCTCTGCAATTTTTTTTTCTGTTATACCTGGCATATCCATCCAGGGAATATCACCAGATGATTTTTTAATATCTACGTGGGAAAGACTTTGCCACACCTGTTTCTTGATTCCAAATTGCTCATATGCTGATTTATTCTTTCTAAGCTTGGATAAATTACCCAGATTGAACAGCCAGTAAGTTATTCTTAAACTTCTCAATATACCGGTGTATTTACTTATCCAATTTCGAAACATGGTGCAAATAACTTTAATTCGCAGTAAATATGTAAGTTCATAAAAAGTACCGGCAAATCTATAAATTAACTGCTATCCGGTAATCACTAAAAAAATGTTTTGCATCTCCGGGAATACTATAGATGAAGGAGAATAATTATTAAACCAACTTGGACACTACTTTATTGTAAATCATTCGGGCAAAGGGGATGTAGTCATTAAATTTCTGCGGTTTTGTAAAATAAGCATATGCACCGGCATCCATAGCCTGTTGTATAAATAGTTTTGATGCCGAAATCGTAAGGATTATAACGGGGATACCTGAAAAAAAAGGATTACTATGAATTGCTTTAGCAATATTTATCCCGTTTTTTCGCGGCATATTCAAATCGGATATAATTAAGTCGGGTAAAGCCTCTTTGGTGTTGCTAAGAAATTCAAATAATTCCTCGCTATTTGATGCTGCTATTACAGTAAAAAGACCAGTTGATTCAAATCCGTCCTTCATAAATAAAAGTTCATCTTCATCATTATCCACAAGAACAACTTTTAGCTTTTTCATCTGTTATTTATTTGCAGATACCTGATATAAAAAAGGTGGTCTTACGCAAACACAATTCCTTTCCTGATCACTTTTTTTATTCCGGCTCAATTTGATCTGCAAAGAAACTTCATAAGACAACTTTTAAAAATAGAAGATTCATCCTATTTAAAGTAGTAAATAAATACATCTGTCATGTAGAATCGTTACTACATCTTCTTATGAAACCGGATAAAATCTGAAAGTAGTTTTAAAAAACAGTCGGGTATTTGAAGAAACAATTTTTTAGAAAGGACTATAAAAAATAAAGGATTCAATTATCTTGAACCCTTTTGGACATTGGATTTTAACAACATGTCTGCGATTAATTGTTAATAGAAGAAATTATTTCAGGAATTAATTCAAAATCCTTTGATTTATCAATAAAGTAATTTGCCCCTAATTGCATGCACAAAGTTTTATAGAAATCACCCCCTTGATTGGTAAACATGACGACTATAATTTCCGGATGGTTGGTTTTGATTTTATTTAATAACTCAATACCGCTTTTATCCGGGAGGTGAATATCCAGAAATATAATCTGAAATTGTGATTGTTCTAATAATATACTTGCCTCTGCACAGGTACCCGCAAGCCGTACTGACCCAATGTTTTCCATGTCCGTTAGCATATTAATTAAACGCTCAACAATTAATGCCGAGTCGTCAATAATTAATATTTGCTTTTTTGCTTTATGCATCCGGAAAGAATACCAGAACCATGCAAAAGTAACTATGTGATAGCTAGAGGCGAATAGAAGCAACCGCTGATTTGTCGTCCTAAATTTTAAAGTTAACCCGTAGGTTTTTTACTACAAGCGACAATATAAAAAAGGAAGGTTTTCAAAATTACAATGCAAGATGCGGATACGAATAATTATACATTTTCAACCATTTTATTAATTATCCAAGCGGTATCATAAGAGTAGGTGTAATTCCGGTTGTAGTATAATTTCTACAATTTTTTGGTGATTCCTTTTACTTTAAATTAAACAATTGCTCTATCGCCCATCGAAAAAGAACGATGTTTCTTTGCAGCCTGATTGAAAAATGTATTTTATCCAAGTCCCACCAGGAGCAAAACGAAAAGGGCTGAGTATAAAATAGAAAAGGTATAAGTTGATCTGTCGATAGTGAATTTACGATTCTAAAAATGCAGTATGTGTTCCGGAGATTTTTGTTTTGATAAAGTGATTATTATAGATGATAACTATTTAGATCGTTATTTGGCTCAGCGCTTTATACAGAAATATAACTTTGCGCATGAAGTTATTGAATTTGAACTGGCGAAAGAAGCAATCGAGTTTTTAACAAATAACAAAAATAGTTTTAGTGGACTTCGCATTTTAATTTTATTAGATATCCTCATGCCACAGATGGATGGGTTTGAGTTTCTTGAAGAAAGCAAAGAATTGCTGGATTTAATGAAAGAAAACTGTTTGGTAATAATGCTATCTTCTTCTATAGATCAAAACGATTACCAAAGAGTTGTAGAAAATCCATTTGTAAAAAAGTTTATCAATAAACCTTTAAATGGTACAAAACTTCAGGAAATAAAAAAATATTTTGAGGGGAGCAGTGAGTAAATATTTTACCTGATCACTAAATGCCTATGACTTTTTGATCTGATTATAAAAGTTTGTGCTCTATCGCATAAAGTGTAAGATCGGCATTGGTTCTCAAATTCATTTTTGTCATTATCCTTGCCCGGTATGTGCTTACTGTAGTTACACTCAGTGAAAGCTGCTCTGCAATATCTGAAACTGATTTACCTGCAGCAAGCAATTTTAGTACTTCAAACTCCCTGTCAGAAAGAAATTCATGCAGTGCTTTTTCACTATCCAGATCAAGAGCAGAAGCGAGCTTTTCAGCAATGGAAGCTGTAATATATTTTTTGCCTGCAAGAACACAATTAACTGCTTTAACAAGTTCTTCCGGGGCTAAATCCTTGTTTAAATAACCTGATGCTCCCGCTTTTAAAACCCTGATCGCATATTGGTCTTCAGGATAGACGCTAAGGATCAATACCGGCAATTTTGGATGATATTGTTTTATTTGCTGTAATGATTCCAGCCCGCTTCTTCCGGGCATGGATAGATCGGAAATAATTACATCCCATTCATTTTTCATTACTTTTTTTATTAGTTCTTCAGCATCAGCCACTTCTTCAATAAAGGCACTGGGAAACTCTTCAAGCAGTATTTGTTTTAAGCCCCGGCGTACTACCGTATGATCATCTGCAATTAAAATCTTGATCATTGAATAGAGATTATTTTTTCAAAACTTTTTTACTGCATTGGAACCGATACAACCACCGTTGTGCCCTTACCCAACACACTTGTTATGTCATACTTGCCTCCTATCATTAAAGTTCGCTCTTTCATACCTAACAAGCCGAGAGTTTTTTTGTAACCAACCTTGTGTACATCAAACCCATTTCCGTTATCTAAAACTTTTAAAACAAACCGGTCGTTTTCCTTGTAAAATGTGGTAATAACTATTGTCGCATTTGCATGTCGCAGGATATTAGTAAGAGATTCCTGATAAATGCGAAAAAGAGCTACAGCAATATTTTTTGCCACGCTTATATGGGGAATAGTTGAATTAAACTCTATTTTTATTCCTGATCTTTTTCCAAATTCCTCGCTCTGCCATTGTAAAGCTGCAACAAGACCAAGATCATCCAATACACTAGGTCTAAGTTCCGTCGCAATTCTCCTTACAGTTTTTATTGTGCCGTCTATTAATTCTATTGTATCCTTTATTTTTTGCTTTATAGTTTCATTGTCCGGATTTATTTTTTTTGAAATCCAGGACATATCTATTTTAAGACCTGTTAGCTGCTGCCCCAGTTCGTCATGTATTTCACGGGCAATTTGTATCTTTTCCTCCTCACGTATATTTTCAATGTGTGATGCCAACCGGCGAATTTCATCATAAGAATGTTTTAATTTTTCCTCGGCCATTATCTTTTCCGTCACATCATTAGCAAGTGCTAATCTTGTAACACTCCCCTTATAAACAATATCGTGTCCGATTATTTCAACATTTATCAGCGTTCCATCCTTTTTCCTATGCCGCCAAAGACCAAGGTAATTTCCTTCTGTGTCAGGCATAAAAAATTTCTCTAAAAATTGCTCAACATCTTCTGAGGGCCTCAGGTCTTTTATATTCATTTGTAAAAATTCATCGCGCGAATAACCATAATGCTGAACGGCTGCTTCATTTACATCAATAATTGAAAAATCAGTTTTAGAAAATACCCACATGGGTAATGGACTGTTGTCAAACAGCATTTTATATTTTTGTTCAGATTCACGAAGTTCTTCTTCTGCCCTTTTACGATCCGTCAGGTCAATTGTATTTCCAAACATTGAAATAACATTTTCTTTTTCATCAAGTATCACTTCTGCTGAAGTGCCAATATATCTATCCCCATCGTTTGGTGTAGCTATCCAGAATTCATAGCTGGTAGGTTTTTTACTTTCAAGTAATTGTTGTATAATTTTTTTTATTCTCCCTTTTTCATTGGGATGAATTCTTCTTTGAAAGTCCTCAATAGTTTCTTTAAAATTTTCGGGTGCTTCGCCAAAAATCCGGTATGTGCCTTCTGACCAGGCAACCTTTCCGCTTTTTATATCCCAATGCCAGTAACCCGTTTTACCGATCAATTCTGCTTCTTTTAAACGCCTGAGCGAAAGTTGGATAATCTCTTCCGACCTTTTTCTCTCGGTAATGTCACGGGCTATGGCAAGAATTCTTCCGTCGGGAAGCATTTTTAAGTTAGCTTCCACTTCAATAATGGTTCCGTTCCTGTGCATCATTCTTCTTTCTCTCAGAACAGACTGACCGGCGACAAGAGGTTCAAACCGGAGAGGATCATTTTTGAGTTGTTCCGGGTCAATTACAATAGACACATTTGATTTAAATAACTCCTCTTTGGTATAACCAAATTGTTTGCAAAAACTGGTATTCACATCAAGGAAATTCCCTTTCTGATCAGTTATCATAATTGCATCGGATGCCTGCTCAATCAATGAACGATAACGCAACTCAGATTTTCGTAACTCTTCTTCAATTTCTTTTCGTTTTGTTATGTCATGTACAGTGCCGATCAGCATAGTGCATTTGTCGAATTCGTTAAATACAGGAGTTATAGTTACAATACCCGTTTTCCTGCCGGCAGGATAATCCGACGTCTCCTCCCATTGTATAATTTGATGCTCAAGAATTGCCTGTTGATATTTTGAAATAACAATAGAACGGGATGATCCGGGAATTACTTCCTCCACATATTTACCTACCACTTGCTCTTTTCTCAAACCAGTAGCAGTTAGAAAAGCGTGATTTGCAGAAGTAAACCGGTAACGATTTCCATCCTCCACCGAGATAAGAAAAATAATATCGATGGAAGTATTATATATTAATTCAAGTTGCTGTTCATGGGCTTTTAATGATTCATCTGCTAATTTGTTTTCCGTTATATCATGAACCAATGACATGATAGAAAAAACTTTTCCATTTTCGTCTTTCAAAACAGAGTTATACCACTCGCAATAAATTATATTTCCTGATTTGGTGTTATTTCGGTTCACACTTTTATTGTGCTTTACAGAACCGCTCATTAACTCGGTGGTCACTTGTGCAACAAATTCTTTGTCTTG